>NZ_JRJY01000051.1:0-26328 GCF_000801015.1 Aeromonas sp. ZOR0001
CCGATCGGGCGGGGGAGTTTGTCGAGGAGCTGCACGACAAGATCCTCGATCTGGAGGAGATGGTGCTGATGCGCGACATGCCCGCCAATGGCCGCTTGGCGCTGATCCGCAAGCAGCTCATCATGATCCGCCGCTACCTTTCCCCCCAGCGGGATCTGGTGGCACGGCTGGCCAACGAGAAGATCAGCTGGCTGGATGAGGATGACCGCCGTCGTCTGCTCGATATCGCCGACCGGCTGCGGCGCTGGCTCGATGACCTCGATGCCGGGGTGGCTCGCACCGCCGTGCTGGCAGACGAGATCAACAATCTGATGGCAGAGGCGACCAACCGCCGCGCCTACCAGATGTCGGTGATGGCGCTGCTCTTTTTACCTGCCAGCTTCCTGACCGGTCTGTTTGGCATCAACCTCGGCGGTATCCCCGGTGCCGAGAATCCGACCGCCTTCTGGGTCTTCTGCGGATCCTTGGTGGCGCTGGCAAGCGGGCTGGCTATCTGGCTCAAGCATCGGCGCTGGTGGTAAGGAGGCATAACCCATGTGGCAATCAATTGGTCTGACCCTGCTGCTGTTGCTGGGGCATACCCTGATCCGGCGGCTTATTCACAAGAGTCTGCTGGCGCTCGGCCAGAGCAGGCAGGTGAGCGAGAACCGGGTGCTCTACGTGGCCCATGTGTTCCACTTCCTGCTCGGCTGCGCCACCCTGCTGGTGCTGGCCGGGGTGTGGGGGCTCGACTTCTCCCGACTGGTGGTGCTCGCCTCCTCCTTCTTTGCAGTATTGGGGGTCGCCATGGTCGCCCAGTGGTCGATCCTCTCCAACATCACCGCCAGCATCACCATCTTCTTCGCCTTCCCCTACAAGATTGGCGACCGGATCCGCATCCTCGACAAAGATGATTCGGTCACCGGCGTCATCACCGAGATCGGCCTCTTCTATGTGCGGGTGCGTGATGACAACGGCGATCTGGTCACCTATCCGGCCAACCTGATCCTGCAAAAGCCGGTAAGAAAGCTGGAGGGCAAGGTGGCGGAACCGCTGCAACCGGAGTAGAAAGCAACCGGAATAACAAAAGGCTCCCTCGGGAGCCTTTTTACTGTGCGGTGGGTGGCGCTAGCGTTCGAAGAAGCGGTAGAGGTGCTCCACCTGAACCGGGCAGTCGGCCACCTGATGCAGATGTTCGCGGGCCTGCTCAACGGTGCCGAAACTGACCGGGCAGCCGAGGGTGTCGGTCAGCTCGTAGAGGGCGCCATCCTTGCCTCTGAATTCGATGAGCCAGCCGGGAATAGCCACATCGTGGAGTATTTCGGCCTCTTGCAGGATCTGTTGCTGATAGAGCTTACGAAGTTCACTGACTGTCATGATGCTCTCCTGTGGGGAATATCCAGCTCCAGTCTATGCCTGCCCTTTATATGCAGCAACGGGATCATCCCCGCAGGACCTCCCATGCCCAGCGGATGCGGACAAAAGTCTCGGCATTGCCGCCCCGATCCGGATGGTGCAGCAGTGCCAGCTCCCGCCAGCGGCGGCGGAGCGCCTCCTGACTTACCCCTTCATTCAACTCGAACAATGCCAGCGCCTCGGCTTTGTGCCCCTCACCGTCGTAAGCGCGCCAGAAGCGGTTGAGCAGGGCCTCCACTTCGGCACGGTCGGTCTGCCAGAACACCTGCCAGTCGAGATAGTAGCTACGCAGATTTTCGCCAAGGGCAAAGCCGTGGTTGGCCTCCAGGTTCCCAGCCAGCGGTTCGAGCCGGATATCCAGGGTGCTGATCACCAGCCACCAACCCTCTTCATAAAGCTCGGCCTGCAGCTGGTAGAGGGCGTTCATGATCAGGAAGTTGACCCGAAACAGCTGCAGCTGCTCGTCGTCGGCCAGCCGGGGGATCGCTCCCTGCTGGCGCAGAGCCGCCATCAGTTCATGCACCTTGTAGCTGCCCGCCGCCTGTTGCAGCAGCACCAGC
This sequence comes from Aeromonas sp. ZOR0001, assembly GCF_000801015.1. Taxonomy (NCBI): domain Bacteria; kingdom Pseudomonadati; phylum Pseudomonadota; class Gammaproteobacteria; order Aeromonadales; family Aeromonadaceae; genus Aeromonas; species Aeromonas sp. ZOR0001. The sequence goes on from NZ_JRJY01000051.1 coordinate 1,956, forward strand.
AGAGGGGCGACCAGCGGATTGTGGTTGGCTTCGTTCATTCGGCGCCCTGCTCTCTGGGCGGCTGCAGGGCGATCAGCAGCTCACCCGCCTGCGGGGTGACGGGGCCGGTGACGATCCGGGGCTTGCCCTTGCCATCCATGATGAACAGCGGGATGGCGCCGGGATTGGCGGTCTGATACTGGGTCCAGTCGAATGCCTCGCTCAGGCGGGTAGCCTTGATCTGGCCGCCCCGGCTCAGCAGGCCGCTCAGCCGGGCATAGTTGATGTCGGGGCCGAACAGGTTCTGGCGAGCGCGAAAGGTGGCACTCTCCCGGTTGGCTTTGCCGTGCTGCTCGCTGGAGCGCAGGGAGTAGACCTGCTCCTCGCCGTAGAGGTGGGCAAAGTGCAGCACCCCGAGGGCGTTGTTGTGGCGGTTGGGGGAGAGTGCCAGCACGGTACTGATGCTGGTAAGCGGCAGGTGCAGCTCGGCATGTTCCGACTGGGGGTTGCCGAAATAGCAGGGGAGGTTGCTCATCCGCGCCTGTTTGCAGAACTCCCAGGCGGGATCGCAGAGCTGTACCGGCACCCCCTGATCTGCCAGCGCCTTGCCAATGGCCCGCGCCACCGAGTTGGCCCCTATGATGAGCCAGGTGTTGGGGGCGCTCTGGCGCATCTTGAGCAGGCTGGCCAGCGGTGCCGAGGTGAGGCTCTGCAACACCACGGTGGAGATGATCACCGCAAATACCAGCGGCACCAGCTTGTCGGCATCGGGGATCTCGGCCTGATGCAGGCTGATGGCAAACGAGGCACTGACTGCCGCCGCGACTATGCCGCGAGGGGCGATCCAGCTTAGCAGGGCGCGAGCTCGCCAGGAGAGATCCGAGCCCCAGGTCGAGACCAGAATACAGAGCGGGCGCGCCACAAACTGCACCACGCACAGCAGCGCCAGCACCATGGGGCCGAGCTGCCAGAGCTGTGCCAGATCGAGGCGGGCCGCCAGCAGGATAAACAGGCTGGAGATAAGGATGACCGCGAGATCCTCCTTGAATGCCAGCACCTCCTCCAGATCCAGCCCCTCCTGATTGGCGAGCCAGATGCCGAACACGGTCACCGCCAGCAGGCCGGACTCGTGGCTGAGCCAGTTGGAAAGGCTGAAGGTGACCAGCACCAGCGCCAGCACGCCGAACTTGTGCAGGCTGACCGGCAGCCAGTCCTTGCGAATGAGCAGGGTGGTGAGCCAGCCTGCCGACACCCCGATCAGGGAACCGACCAGCACTGTCTTGCCCAGCGCCAGCAGGGTATGGCTGATGAGATCCCCCTGACTGCCGAGGCGCACCGCCTCGAACACCAGCACCGCAAACAGGGCGCCGATAGGGTCGATGACGATCCCCTCCCAGCGCAGGATGCGGTCCACCTCCCGGGTGGGGCGGATCACGTTGAGCATGGGGGCGATCACCGTCGGGCCCGTTACCACCAGCACAGCGCCGAGCATGGTGGCGACCCGCCAGTCCAGCCCCAGCAGGAAGTAACCGGCGCTGCCGATGACGGCGAAGCTGACCAGCATGCCGGTGGAGCAGAGATTGCGCACCACCTTGCCGATCCCCTTGAGCTCGGCCAGATGAAGGGTCAACGCCCCCTCGAACAGGATGATGGCTACCGACAGGGAGACCAGCGGAAACAGCAGATCCCCGAGCAGGGCATCGGGGTCGAGCAGGCCGCTGACCGGGCCCAGAGTCAGGCCGGTGAGCAGCAGAAACAGGATGGCGGGCACCCGCAGCGACCAGGCGAGCCATTGGGCCAGTACGGAGACCAGGGCGATCCCGGCCAGAGAGAGGGCAATCATGCAGACCTCGATTCAGGCAGTGAGTATGGAGCTAGTGTAGTGGCTAAGTTGGTCAGATTGACACCCAAAGGAGCGTGCATCATGGCCGGGATGGGGATATGTGCGACAGTCGGCGTCATGGTGGCTGGCGGTGGTGTGAAGGGCGCCAGCCAGACGCCAACCGTGGTGATGGGGTGGCCTTGGGGCCGGATTAGATGGGGCTCTCCTTGTGGAGCTCGCCGACACAGTCGGCCAGCGTCAGTACCAGTGCGGAGCGCACCATCTGATCGAGCCGGTTGAGCTGCATCTGGTAGAAGGCCCAATCCTCTTCGCTGGCGGGGGGCTCCAGCTTCATCATGCCGCCCTGATTGACCCCGTGCAGGCGGTCGAGCAGATCGCGGATCGGCTTGTCGCTGAAGCGGTAATCCTTGGGGTCGCGCACCAGAAAGTCGCGGATCTTGATATAGGCTTCGATATCCTGATAGCGCTCGAGGGAGATGAGGCCGAGGGCGAAGATGAGCTTGAGGCGCACCTCCAGCTGGCCGAGGGGGCCGCTCTGGTTGAGCAGGGGTTCGATGGCGTATTTGACGGCATACTCCTCCTGACGAAACGCGCGTCGCATCAGGGAGTCGACCGCCTCTTCCAGGATGGTCACGGCTTCGAGAAAGAAGCCGCGGGGGCCATCCTGCTCGTTCAGTCGTTCCAGTACTTCATCTTCCTGGTGTGTGGTCATAGGTGCATTGGGTCCAGCTGACAGGGAGAGAGTCAGCCTCTCTCCCGGTTTTTATCATATGGGGCACATTCCCTTGCCATTCAAGCGCTTGGCGCGCTATCAGTGGTGGCTGAATGCGCCGCAAGCAGGGTCATTACAGGGTTTCGTAACGGGCGACGATGGCGCGAACCACCTCGCTCTCTTCATCCAGTCCGGTGACGCGGGCCAGCGCTTTGGCCGGGCCCAGCTCCGCCAGCAGGGCTTGCAGCTCCACCGCCTGCGGGTCATCGGCATTGCGATAGTGGAGCGCAGCGGCGATCCCCTCCTGCAACTGATCGCTCGGCAGGCCGTACTCCAGGGTGCCCAGCAGCGGCTTCACCAGTCGATCCCCCGCCGCCAGCTTGCGCAGCGGCTGACGACCGACCCGGTCAATCTCGTCCACCAGATAGGGGTTGGCGAAGCGGGCCAGGATCTTCTCGATGTAGGCGGCGTGCAGACGCGGGTCGAAGCCGTAGCGTTTCACCAGCACGGCACCGCTCTCCTCCATGGCGCGGCGCACCTTGCTGCGGATCACCGGATCTTCGATCGCCTCGCGCACTGTGCGGTAGCCCCGCAACTTGCCGAGATAGGCGGTGACGATGTGGCCGGTGTTGAGGGTGAACAGCTTGCGCTCGACGAAGGCCATCAGATTGTCGGTGGGCTCCATGCCCGCCACCTGTGGCAGCTCTCCCTTGAACTGGGTCTGGTCGACGATCCACTCGCTGAAGCTCTCTACCGTCACTTCCAGCGGGTCATCGTTGGCAGCCGCGGCGGGCGGCACGATGCGATCCACCGCCGAGTCGACGAAGCCGATACAGGATTCGAGCGTGGCATGATACGCGACCGGCAGGTACTTGAGTACCTCCCGCTTGAGGTGGCTTGTGCCGCGTACCATGTTTTCACAGGCGATGACGTTGAGCGGTGTCAGGTTGCCAGCATCGAAACGGGCTTGCAGCCCCTTGGCCAAGGTGCTGGCAATCTTGTCCAGAATGTTGGGGCCCACTGCCGTGGTGACCAGATCGGCGGTGATGATGCGGGCGATCACCTCGTGACCGGCGGAGCTCACCGCCGCCACGTTGCGCACCACATCCAGCTTCTGATCCGCACCCACCACATGGACCTTGTACTCCTGACGGTGGTTGAGCTGGTCGATCAGGGTGTCGTTGACGTCGGCGAAGGTGACCTGATGGCTGGCATCCGCCAGCACTTTACCGATAAAGCCGCGACCGATGTTACCGGCACCAAAATGCAATGTTTTCATGATATTAACCTCTTGAACCAAAGACGATGAAAGATGATTACGCAGCCTGTTCGGCACCCAGCAGATCCAGGAAGGCCTGGGGATCCGTGGTGCTGGCCAGCCGGTCGATGAGACCGGGTTCATCCAGTGCATTGGTCAGGCGGGTTATCACCTGCATGTGTTCGTCGTTGCGGGCGGCGATACCGATCACCAGCCGCGCCACCTCATCGGCGGCTTCGCCAAAGGCGACCCCGGCCGGGTACTGGCAGATGACGATGCCGGTCCGCTTCACAAACTCCTTGGCGGCGATGGTGCCGTGGGGCACGGCGATGGACTCGCCGAGGTAAGTGGAGACCAGCTGTTCACGCTCCAGCATGGCGTTGACGTAGTCGGGCGCCACGTAGCCGCGTTCTGCCAGCAGTCGGCCTGCGGTCAGGATGGCGGCCTCCTTGCTGTCCGCTTTCAGTCCCAGATGCACGTCATGACGGCTCAGGGTAAAGACTTCGGCCGCTTGCGGCTCATAGCTGTCGTCGTTGGCGGCCACCAGCAGCTGCGGGTTGGCAACGTCATCGTTGGCGGCCTGGGTCAGGCTCTGTACCAGCTCCTGATAGAGACCGTTGTCGAGGAAGTTGGTCAGTGAAATATGGTGGGCATGCGGCGCATGGCGACGGGCCCGCTCGGTCAAATCCTTGTGGGTGATGACCCAGTCCACCTGATCGTCGAGCTGATCGATGGCGCGGTTGGTGACGCTGATATCGAGGCCAGCGGCCTGTACCCGCTTGCGCAGCATGCCGGCACCCATGGCGCTGGAACCCATGCCCGCATCGCAGGCGACCACGATATTGCGCACAGCCATCAGTTCGCCGCCCGGCTTCTTGGCCGCTGCGGTTTCGGGCTTGCCGCCCTTCATGGCTTTCATCTTGCGAGTGGCTTCACCGAGGGCATTGGCCTCGTCAGCTTCCGGCTGCTGGGCGCGAACGAACACGGCGGCGACCAGGAAGGAGACCAGAGTCGCGCTGATGATGGAGAGGGCGACCCCGATCAGGGAGGCTTTCGGCGTCATCAGCAGCACGGCGAAGATGGAACCCGGTGAGGCAGGGGAGACCAGACCGGCGTTGAACAGGGTCAGGGTAAAGACCCCGGTCATGCCACCGGCGATCACCGCCAGAATGAGGCGCGGGTTCATCAGCACATATGGGAAGTAGATCTCGTGGATGCCGCCGAAGAAGTGAATGATGGAGGCGCCAGCCGCGGACTGCTTGGCCGCACCACGACCGAACACCATGTAGGCCAGCAGCACACCCATGCCCGGGCCCGGGTTCGCTTCAATCAGGAAGAAGATGGAGCTGCCGTGCTCGGTCGCCTGCTGGATCCCCAGCGGCGAGAAGATGCCGTGGTTGATGGCGTTGTTGAGGAACAGGATCTTGGCCGGTTCGACGAAGATGGAGGTGAGCGGCAGCATGTGGTTTTCCACCAGGAAGCCGACGCCACCGGCCAGCAGGCCGGAGAGCACCTTGACGAAGGGGCCAATCACGAAGAAGGCGAGGATCGCCAGCAGCATGCCGATAAGGCCGGCGGAGAAGTTGTTGACCAGCATCTCGAAGCCGCTCTTGACGCGACCGTCCATCGCCTTGTCGAAGCGCTTGATGGCCCAGCCACCGAGCGGGCCGACCATCATGGCTCCCATGAACATGGGGATATCAGTTCCCACGATGACACCCATGGTGGTGATGGCACCGACCACGCCGCCGCGCTCACCGCCCATCAGTTTGCCGCCGGTGTAGCCAATCAGCAGCGGCAGCAGGTAGGTGATCATGGGGCCGACCAGCTTGGCCAAGGTTTCATTGGGCAGCCAGCCGGTGGGGATGAAGAGGGCGGTAATAAAGCCCCAGGCGATAAAGGCGCCTATGTTGGGCATGACCATATTGGACAGGAAGCGTCCAAAATTCTGTATCTTGACTTTGGTATCCGGTGATAACATGTCGGGACCCCGTTTTAAGCCTGTTTGATTAAAAGTGGTAGTCGGGATGGCCGGTTTTGCCGAACCGCCATCCCGGTCGTCTAAGCAACTTCAATCTACCAGCTTGATATCAAATTAGGCTGAAAACGGGGTGTCTTGTGATCCAGCTCTCAGATACCCAGCGATACCCCATCCATAACCAGTGACCCACATCACATTCCCATGCTGTAATTCGGCTACATTTCGATCTTTTCTGTTTTGAACGACCATTTTTTGTGATTTAGATCACCAGTTCAACTTTGCCGCTCCTTCGTGCAAAGGTGATTTGCATCACAAATTCAGTTTTTGTATTCGAATGGGACAAATCACTCAATTACTCATCAGCGGGTAGTGACGATGGATCTATCGAAACACCCCATTGCTTACCAATGAATCAATAAATTTGTAACCCGCTTTCAGTTTTTGCAGGCCGTGATGAGGGCTCTTTTGTGGCCGGTTGATGGAAATGGTCGGTAGATTGCAGGAGGTCGTGCAGGAGGTTCGTGCAGGAGGTTATGGTGCGGTTGACGTTCGGGGATCTTGCTTGCCGCGCAGGCCAGACAGCAGATAAAAACAAACCGCCAGCAGGCGGTTTGTCGGTTTTGGCGATCAGGCTCCATTCGGAGGCTGCGGCTTAGTAGAAACCCGCATCCTCGGGGGAGGGGCGGGTCTTGAAGCGGCGATGGAGCCACATGTACTGCTCCGGTGCCTTGCGCACCGCGGCTTCAATCTCGCGGTTGGCGCGAGCCGCATCGACCATGTCATCCCCGCTCGGGTAGTCGGCGAGGGGCGCCCCGATATGGAGGGTGTAACCCTCGCTGGTGCGGATGTTGTAGCAGGGCAGAGTGACGGTGTTCTTCACCCGCGCCAGTGTGGCGGTGCCGGTGATGGTGGCGGCCTGCTCTACCGCGAAGTAAGGCACGAACACGCTGGCGTGGCTGCCGTAGTCATGATCCGGCGCGTACCAGAGGGCGTCGCCGTTGCGCAGAGCCTTGATCATCCCCTTCACGTCCATCCGATCCACCAGATATTTGTTGGAGGCACAGCGCCCGTGGTACTGGGCATACTCCAGCACCGGGTTGGTGTTGGGGCGATAGACCCCCACGCCGGGGCGCACCAGCCCGAAACAGCGGGCGTTGAGTTCCAGCGTCAGGAAGTGGCAGGAGAGCAGCAGCATGCCCTGACCTTTTTCCATGGCGGCGATGACGTACTCTTCCCCTTCCACCTTCATCAGGTTGCGCATCCGCCAGTCTGGCCAGAACCAGGCGATCCCCACCTCGAACACGGCGCAGCCCACGCTCTCGAAGTTTGCCTTAAGCAGTTTCTCCTGCTCATCCCGGGTCAGCTCGGGCATCGCCAGCTCCAGATTGCGACGGGCAATCTTGACTCGGGACTTCAATATCCTGGCGGCGAGACGACCGAGCTGACGGCCCAGCCACATCTGGCTACGCCACGGCAGCAGGGTCAGCAGCCAGAGCAGGCCGAGGCCGAACCAGCTGGCCCAGTAACGGGGATGAAACAGGCGGGGCTCCAGGCGGGGAGCGTTGTCGTGGGCCATGGCTAATCTCTTGTTCGCAAACACAATCGGGGGATTCTAGCCGAAAAGGGGGGGTGGGGGCGAATGGCTGTGTGCTGGTCAGAGGGGTGGTCTGCGTCCGGTTCGCGTGACAGCGGCGGCAACTGCGGTCGGCTTTTTCTACACCGGATAAAAGAGTGTGATAAAATCGCCCGCTGATTTTTCAGGTTTTGAGAGTCGATACAGATGAAGATCACCCTGCCCGATTTTGAAAAAGCCCGCGTTCTGGTCGTTGGCGATGTCATGTTGGACCGTTACTGGCATGGCCCTACCGGTCGGATCTCCCCCGAGGCGCCGGTGCCCGTGGTCAAGGTTGAACACATTGAGGAGCGCCCAGGTGGCGCGGCCAACGTGGCCCTCAACTCCGCCGCCCTTGGCGCTCATGCCGTGCTGCTTGGCCTGACTGGTCAGGACGAGGCTGCCGATGCGTTGGCTGGCCAGATGGCTGGCGTCAAGGTGGCCTGTGATTTCGTTCGTCTGGCCGACTTCCCGACTATCACCAAGCTGCGGGTGCTGTCCCGCAACCAGCAACTGCTGCGTCTGGACTTTGAAGAGCCCTTCCACTCCGTCGATGCCACCCTGCTGATGAGCAAGGTCGAGCAGGCGCTGCCGAATAGCGACGTGATGATCCTTTCCGACTATGGCAAGGGGGCTCTCAACGATGTGCCCGGCATGATCCAGCGCGCCCGTGCCGCCGGTATTCCTGTGTTGGTCGATCCCAAGGGGACCGACTTCGAGAAGTATCGCGGTGCCACTCTGCTGACCCCCAACATGTCCGAATTCGAGGCCGTGGTGGGCAAGGTGAAGAGCGAAGAGGAGCTGGTCGCCAAGGGGCTGGATCTGGTCAAGCGTTTCGAGCTGGATGCCTTGCTGGTCACCCGTTCCGAGAACGGCATGACCCTGATCCGCGAAGGTCAGCCGGAGCTGCATCTGCCTGCTCAGGCCCACGAGGTTTACGATGTGACCGGTGCCGGTGATACCGTCATCTCCACTCTGGCTACCTCACTGGCTGCAGGCAAGAGCCTGGACGAAGCCTGTGCGCTGGCCAATACCGCCGCCGGTATCGTGGTCGGCAAGCTGGGTACCTCTACCGTCAGTCCGGTCGAGTTGGCCAACGCCCTCTACACCGAGCAGGAGACAGGCTTTGGCGTCATGTCCGAAGCCCAGCTGAAAGTGGCGGTTCGTGCCGCCCGTCTGCGTGGCGAGAAGGTGGTGATGACCAACGGTTGCTTCGACATCCTGCACGCCGGCCACGTCTCCTATTTGGCCAACGCGGGCAAGCTGGGGGATCGCCTGATCGTGGCGGTCAACACCGACGAGTCGGTTCGCCGCCTGAAAGGGCCGGGTCGTCCGGTCAACCCGACCGAGCGCCGCATGGCGGTGCTGGCTGCGCTGGGCGCGGTGGATTGGGTTGTGCCATTTGGTGAAGATACCCCGCAGCGCCTGATCGCCGAGATCCTGCCGGATCTGCTGGTCAAGGGCGGTGACTACAAGCCGGAAGATATCGCCGGTTACGCCGAGGTGACTGCCAATGGTGGCGAGGTGCGTGTTCTCAACTTCGAGGATGGCTGCTCCACCACCGACATCATCAAGACGATCCGCGAGCGCGGCTAACGTTCTGCTGGCCCCGCAATCTGGCGGGGCTCACTATCGGCGGCTGCAATCCGACCGAAATACGGATAACAAAAAGGCGACCTTGCGGTCGCCTTTTTCATGCACGATATCAGCTTTTGGCTTTTGCCGTGGCAGGCATCAGACCCTGGTTAACTTCCACCAGATCCTGCACTTCCAGCACACCGGCAGCCTGCTTCAGGCTCAGGATATTGAGGATATAGTTGTAACGGGCTTCGGAGAGCTTCTGCTTGGCCTCGTACAGCTTGCGAGTGGAGTCCAGCACGTCGACGATGGTACGGGTACCCACTTCGTAACCGGCTTCGGTCGCCTTCAGGGCGCTGTCGGCGGAGACCACTGACTGGCTGTAGGCGCGAACCGAGCCGATGCTGGCGTTCACGTTGTTGTAGGAGGAGCGCACTGTGCTCTGCACCGAGCGGAAGTTCTTCTCAAGCAGTTCGCTGGCCGCCACGTAGTCGTACTGAGCCTGCTTCACCTTGGAGCTGGTGGCGCCACCACTGTAAATCGGCAGCTTGAAGGTCAGGCCGATATTGGCCTGATTGTCATTGCCACCGCTCTGAATGCTATCAAGCTTGTAATCGGTATTGCTGGTCTGCAGTCCGGCATCCAGATCCAGGGTCGGCTCATGACCGGTTTTGGCCAGATCGATCCGCTCCTTGGCAATGTCCTTGCTGATGCGGGCACTGTGCAGTTGCAGGTTTTTGTCCAGCGCCAGCTCCAGCCACTTGTCGGAGCCGAAAGCGGTCTTCTGCGGGCTGAAACGATCGGTGTTCAGCACGTCCAGATTGCGGTGATCGATACCGGTCAGCTCGCGCAGGGTCTCATAGCTGTTGTCCAGCTCGTTCTCGGCATTGATCTCGTCAGCCAGCGCCTGGTCACGGGAGGCTTCCGCTTCATGGACGTCGGTGATGGCGGTCAGGCCCACTTCGAAACGCTGCTGGGTTTGCTCCAGCTGACGCTCTACCGCAACCTTGTTGGCACGGACGAACTCCAGGGTATCCATCGCCTTGAGCACGTTGAAATAGGCTTGGGCAGTACGCAGCATCAGGCTCTGGATCTCGAGGTTGTAGGCAACATCTGACTGGGTGGCCTGCTTCTCGCTGATATCCAGATTGACCCAGTTACTGCGACGATAGAGGGATTGCGACAGCGTCACCTCGCCCTTGGCGTTGGTATTGCTCTGGGTATCGTTCTTGTTTTGCAGATAATTGAGCCCGGCACCCAGATCGATCTGGGGCAGCAGAGGGGCGCGGGATTCGTTGATCTTCTCGAAGGCCTGGTCGCGAACGGCTTTGGACTGCAGCAACTGCGGGTCTTTGATCTGGGCTTGCTGGTAGATGTCGAGCAGGTTTTCGGCATGGGCACCGGCACTGACGCCCAGCAACACCATGACTGACAAAAGTGTTCTTTTCATAGATCGTTTTAACCTTATGTAGTAACCCAAACTGGTTGCTGGAGAGGCAAATATTGTCACCGACCAAGCTTGATTGCAGCTTAATCACTCAACTATAAGCAAAATTTAATGCTAAGAGTCTCAGGTCCGGTGACGGGAACGTCAAGAACCGGACGCAGTTTTCTCCCCGCGCGCCTAGCCAAATGGTCTGTGGCTGCTAAAATCCACCCCTCATTACCATGGCACGCCGAGTGAATGAACGTTCATTCATGTTCCTCGGATTTTATGGTCAAACTGATACAAGTCAAGCTGACGGGAGCCCCGGATGTCGCAGCAACCCTTGCCGCAAGATCGGCATTACGCCGCCAATGATGTGAAAATCATTGAAAAATCAGCTGGATATAACGGCTTCTTCAAGGTGAACGTCTATCGTCTGCAGCATCGGTTATTTGCGGGCGGCTGGAACCAGCCCATCGTGCGCGAGCTGTTCGAGCGGGGCCATGCTGCCGCGCTGCTGCCCTATGATCCGGTACGCGACCAGATCGTACTGGTGGAGCAGTTCCGTATCGGCGCAATAGAGACCAGCCCGACTCCCTGGCTGCTGGAGCTGGTGGCCGGCATCATTGACGAAGGGGAAACCGCCGAGGCGGTGGTGCGCCGCGAAGCGGTAGAAGAGGCCGGGATCGAGGTGGCCCGCTGCGAGCATGCCATCAGCTATCTGGTGAGCCCGGGCGGCAGCACCGAGCGGATCGAGGTCTTTGTGGGCGAGGTGGATGCCAGCAAGGCCGAGGGGCTGCACGGTCTGTCTGATGAAGGCGAGGATATCCGGGTGCACGTGGTGAGCCGCGAACAGGCCTATGCCTGGCTCAAAGAGGGACGCATCGACAATGCGGCCTCGGTCATCGCCCTGCAGTGGCTTGCCCTCAACCATGGCGAGCTGCGTGCCCGCTGGCTGGCAGATCGCTGAGGTGGCGCTGACCCTGCAACAGAGCAGGCGCTATGTGCCTGATCTGATGTCCTTGCAGCGTACCTGCGAGGTCAACTATATGGCGCTGATGAAGCTGTTGCCGCCAGATGGGGAAGTCGGCGCCGAGCGCCGCTATCGGGTCGGCAACGATCTGCAGTTCCAGCTCACCATCATTGGCGAGAGTCGCTTCACCAATCAGGTGATCCTGAGCCAGCACAACCCCGAATTGCCCGAATATTTACAAGCTCAGATAGAGATTCGTTTGTATCATGATGTGCGGATGGCGGAAGTGTGTGCAGCGCAACAGATTTCCCGTTTGCAACCACGTTATGATTATCCCAATAAAAAGATGCACCAGCGGGACGAAAAGGAGCAGGTAAATCTGTTTCTGGCCGAATGGCTAAAATTTTGTCTCAGACATGGTACCAGCCCGATCAATATCTCCAGTTGAACAAATAAAAAGAAGCGTGATTTTGGAAACAGAGCTCCCCCAGGCGCAGGACGGCAGTGTGCGCCTGTTGCAAATTACCGACACCCACCTCTTCGCGAGTGCCGAAGGGCGGCTGTTGGCTGTGCGCACCGCAGAGAGTCTGGCCGCCGTGCTGGAACAGGTGCAGGCCAATGAACACCCCTACGAGGTGATTCTGGCGACCGGCGATCTGTCGCAGGATCACAGTCCGGAATCCTATCAGCGTTTCGCCTCCATGATGGCGCCCCTTGGCCGCCCCATCTACTGGCTGCCGGGCAATCACGATGACAGCCCGCTGATGACCGAATATCTCCATGCCGCCGGGATCAGCGAATCCAAACAGCTGGTGGGCGACCACTGGCAGGTGATCCTGCTCGACACCCAGGTGCGCGGCAAACCCCACGGCATGATTGGCGATCACCAGCTGGCCGCCCTCGACCGCGCCCTGCGCCAATATCCTGATCGCCACGCCCTTATCACCCTGCACCATCAGGCGGTACCGGTGGGCTGCGCCTGGCTGGATCAGCACAATCTCAAGAATGCCGACGACCTGTTCGCCGTGCTGGCTCGTCATCCGCAGCAGAAGACTATCCTGTTCGGCCACGTTCATCAGGAGTTTGACGAGGTGCACCGCGGGGTGCGGCTGATTGCCAGCCCATCGACTTGCATCCAGTTCAAACCGCTATCCGACGGCTTCGCGCTGGATGAATCCGGCCCGGGCTGGCGCTATCTCACCCTCTATCCGGATGGGCGGGTGGCCAGCGAGGTGTGGCGCTTGCCGGTGGGGCAGTTTGTGCCTGACCCCAACGCTACCGGTTATTGAGGAGAGCATTCCATGAAGTCGGTTCTCCTTTATCTGCACGGTTTCAACTCCTCACCGGGCTCCGCCAAGGCGCAGCAGATGGCTGCCTGGGTGGCCGCCAACCGGCCCGACATCGAGGTGATCATTCCGGCCCAGCCCAATACGCCAGCGGCGGCCTGGGCGGCTATCGAACAGACCATTGCCGATCTGCAGCGTCGTTATGGTAGTGAATTCAAGCTCGGCGCCGTGGGTAGTTCCCTTGGTGGCTTTATGGCGACCCGGGTGAGCGAGCAGTACGGCTGCCGCGCCGCGCTGATCAATCCGGCGGTGCGCCCGCACGAGCTGCTCTGTGACTACCTTGGCCCCCAGACCAATCCCTATACGGGTGAGCAGTACGAACTGCGGCCTGAACATATGGATGAGCTGCAGGCACTGGCTGTGCCGGTGACGGCGCCGGAGCGACTCTGGGTGCTGCAACAGCAGGGGGATGAGGTGCTCGACTATCGCAAGGCGCTGGATGAATACCGCTTTGCCCGCCTCTCGCTGGAGTGCGGCGGCAACCACGCCTTTGTCGCGTTCGAGCGCTACCCCGCCCAGATCATCCGTTTCCTCGGGTTATAGTCAGGTTTGAGTCAATAAGGGCGGTCTCGCCCTGCTTGTTCTTCTCCAGATCAAGCTTTCGGTGCGGGGAGTTTGTTCTACCCCCGCCTAGCAGTTAAGATTCCCTCCAAACGTCAATTCGCAAGGCCCTCCATGTCTACTCAATACAATGCGGATGCCATTGAGGTCCTCAATGGCCTTGAGCCGGTGCGTCGCCGCCCCGGCATGTATACCGACACCACCCGGCCCAACCACCTCGGCCAGGAGGTCATCGACAACAGCGTCGATGAAGCGCTGGCAGGTCACGCCCGCAGTCTGGAGGTGATCCTGCATGAAGACCAGTCCCTCGAAGTGATCGACGACGGCCGCGGCATGCCGGTCGATATCCACCCGGAAGAGGGGGTCAGCGGGGTGGAGCTGATCCTCTGCAAGCTGCACGCGGGCGGCAAATTCTCCAACAAGAACTACCAGTTTTCCGGCGGTCTGCACGGGGTGGGTATTTCGGTCGTAAACGCCCTCTCCGATCGGGTCGAGGTGACGGTACGTCGCGACGGTCAGGTCTATGACATCGCCTTCGAGCGCGGCGAGAAGGTGCAGGAGCTGACCATCACCGGCACCTGCGGCCGCCGCAACACCGGCACCCGGGTGCGCTTCTGGCCGCAGGCGAGCTACTTCGATTCACCCAAGTTCTCGGTCACCAAGCTGGAGCACCTGCTCAAAGCCAAGGCCGTGCTCTGCCCCGGCCTCACCATCAAGTTCCTCGACAAGAACACCGGCATCAAGCTGGAGTGGTGCTACGAAGATGGCCTCAAGGATTATCTGGTCGACGCGGTCAAGCAGTTCACCTGCCTGCCGGAGCAGCCTTTTATCGGCTCGTTCAGCTCCGAACAATCGGCGGTGGACTGGGCGCTCTGCTGGTTGCCGGAAGGGGGCGAATGCCTCGCCGAATCCTATGTAAACCTCATTCCCACCGCGCAGGGCGGTACTCACGTCAACGGCCTGCGTCAGGGCCTGCTCGACGCCATGCGCGAGTTCTGCGAGTTCCGTAACCTGTTGCCGCGCGGGGTCAAGCTGACACCGGAAGATATCTGGGATCGCTGCGCCTACATCCTCTCCATCAAGATGCAGGATCCGCAGTTCGCCGGTCAGACCAAGGAGCGCCTCTCCTCCCGCCAGAGCTCGGCGTTCGTCTCCGGCGTGGTGAAGGATGCCTTCAGCCTTTATCTGAACAGCAATACCGAGCTGGCGGAGCAGATCGCCGAGATCTGCATCAGCAGCGCCCAGCGCCGGATGCGCGCCGCCAAGACGGTGGTGCGCAAGAAGATTACCCAAGGCCCGGCGCTGCCCGGCAAGCTGACTGACTGTAACTGCGCCGACCCCATGCAGGGCGAACTGTTCCTGGTGGAGGGTGACTCTGCGGGCGGCAGCGCCAAGCAGGCGCGGGATCGCGAGTTTCAGGCCATCATGCCGCTGCGCGGCAAGATCCTGAACACCTGGGAGGTGGAGGCCGGTCAGGTGCTGGCCTCGCAAGAAGTTCACGATATCTCGGTCGCCATCGGGCTTGACCCCGACTCCGAGGATCTCAGTGGCCTGCGCTACGGCAAGGTGTGCATCCTCGCGGATGCGGACTCGGACGGTCTGCATATCGCCACCCTGCTCTGCGCCCTGTTTGTGAAGCACTTCCGCACGCTGGTGGAGAAGGGCCATGTCTACGTCGCCATGCCACCCCTCTACCGGATCGATATCGGTAAAGAGGTCTACTACGCCCTCGACGAGGACGAGAAGAACGGCGTGTTGCAGCGGGTCGAAGCCGAGAAGAAGAAGGGCAAGGTGATGGTGACCCGATTCAAGGGTTTGGGTGAGATGAACCCGAAACAGCTGCGGGAAACCACCATGGATCCCAACACTCGCCGTCTGGTGCAGCTCACCATGGAGCCGGCAGGAGAGAGTGAAGGGGATGCGGCTGAGGAGACCCTGCAACTGATGGACATGCTGCTGGCCAAGAAGCGGGCGAGCGATCGCCGTGAGTGGCTCGAAGAGAAGGGCAACCTCGCCATCATTTAAGCCGTCGGCTGGCCCTGTCGGGGCCGGCAAGCATTTAGCCGGAGTCGCCCTGTGGCGGCTCCCGAACCGAAAGAGAAAATCACATGAGTGATGCTATCGAGCTCAGTCTGGACGGGGTAGAGCGCCAGCCAATGCGCACCTTTACCGAACAGGCTTACTTGAACTACTCCATGTACGTCATCATGGATCGGGCCCTGCCGCATATCGGCGACGGCCTCAAACCGGTGCAGCGGCGCATCATCTACGCCATGAGCGAGCTGGGGTTGTCGGCCCTCTCCAAGCACAAGAAATCCGCCCGTACCGTGGGTGACGTGCTGGGTAAGTACCACCCCCACGGCGACAGCGCCTGTTATGAAGCCATGGTGCTGATGGCCCAGCCCTTCTCCTACCGCTACCCGCTGGTTGACGGTCAGGGCAACTGGGGGGCGCCGGACGATCCCAAATCCTTCGCTGCGATGCGTTATACCGAGGCGCGTCTGTCGCGCTTCTCCGAGCTGCTGCTCTCAGAGCTGGGGCAAGGCACGGTGGAGTGGACGCCGAACTTCGACGGCACCATGAAGGAGCCGGTGGTGCTGCCCGCCCGCCTGCCGCACATCCTGCTCAACGGGGTGACCGGTATTGCGGTGGGCATGGCGACCGACATCCCGCCCCACAACGCGCGGGAAGTGGCCTACGCCTGTGCCGAGCTGCTCGACAACCCCAATGCGGGGCTCGATGTGTTGATGCAGCACATTCAGGGGCCGGACTACCCGACCAACGCCGAGATCATCACTCCGCGCGACGATATCCGCAAAATCTACGAGACCGGCAAGGGCTCCATCAAGCAGCGGGCGGTCTGGAGTGAGGAGGATGGCGACATCGTCATCACCGCGCTGCCCCATCAGGCCTCCGGCGCCAAGATCATGGAGCAGATCGCCGCCCAGATGGTGGCGAAAAAGCTGCCGATGGTCACCGATCTGCGCGATGAATCTGACCACGAGAACCCGACCCGTCTGGTGATCGTGCCACGCTCCAACCGGGTGGATGTAGAAGGGCTGATGGCCCACCTGTTCGCCACCACGGACCTGGAGAAGAACTACCGGGTCAACCTCAACATCCTCGGCCTCGACAACCGGCCGCAGGTGAAGTGCCTCAAGACCATCCTCAGCGAGTGGATCCAGTTCCGCCGCGAGACCGTGCGTCGCCGTCTGCAATTCCGCCTCGACAAGGTGCTGGCTCGCCTGCACATCCTCGAAGGCTTGCTGATCGCCTATCTCAACATCGACGAGGTGATCGAGATCATCCGTACCGAGGATGAGCCGGGCAAGGTGATGGTGGAGCGCTTCAACATTACCGAGACCCAGGCCGAAGCGATCCTCGAGCTGAAACTGCGCCATCTGGCCAAGCTCGAAGAGTTCAAGCTGCGCGCCGAACAGAACGAACTGGCCGAAGAGCGCGACAAGCTGGAGCTCATTCTGGGCTCCGAGCGTCGCCTCAACACCCTGCTCAAGAAAGAGCTGCTGGCCGATGCCGAGAAGTACGGCGACGATCGCCGCACCCCGCTGGTGGAGCGTGCCACCGCGGTGGCGCTGACCGAGAAAGAGCTTATTCCCAGCGAACCGGTCACCGTCATCCTCTCCGACAAGGGGTGGGTGCGCGCCGCCAAGGGCCACGACGTGGATGTGGCGGGGCTCTCCTACAAGGCGGGGGACAGCTATCTGGCCCACGCCTGTGGCCGCAGCAACCAGCAGGCGGTGTTCCTCTCCACGTTGGGGAGAACCTACGCCCTCGAATCTCACACCTTGCCATCGGCGCGCAGTCAGGGCGAACCGCTCACCGGCCGCTTTGCGCTGGGGGCAGGGGAAGAGGTGCGTCATCTGGTGATGGGCAACGAAGGCGAGCCCTACCTGATCGCCAGCGATGCCGGTTACGGCTTTGTCTGCACCTATGACGATCTCATAGGCAAGAACAAGAACGGCAAGGCGCTGCTCACCGTGCCGGAAGGGGGTCAGGTGATGGCACCCCAGAAGATCGGCTCGCCAGAAACCGATCTCTGCATGGCCATCTCCAACGAAGGGCGCATGCTGCTGTTCCCGCTCAATACCTTGCCGGTACTCGGCAAGGGCAAGGGCAACAAGCTCATCAGCATCCCGTCCGCTCGCGTGAAGGCGCGGGAGGAGTTTGTGGTGATGGCCGCCGTGATCCCGCAGGGGCAGTCGGTCACCCTGTTTGCCGGCAAGCGCAAGCTGACCCTCAAACCGTCCGATCTCGATTACTACCGCGGCGAGCGCGGCCGCCGTGGCGCCAAGCTGCCCCGCGGTTTGCAGCGGGTCGATCGCATCGAGATTGAACCCGCCGCCGGAACCGAACCGGTAGCCGGGGAAAATCAGGAAGGGTAATTAATATAGAAGGGCGCGAAAGCGCCCTTTCTGTTTAAGATGAATTAATTCAAGGGAGATGAAGAGAGATATTTTTTGCTGACCCATCCATATACGCCACTCTTGCTAATATATGCCCACTGATTTTCTTGGCGGTACAATAAAACAAAGTCCCCTTTTGAAAGAGATGTATTTATATTGGCTTTGATACTTGGTGATGTACGCACGTTCAATTTTTTAGGAATAACATACCTTACCAATACGTTTGTAGATGCAGGGGCAGGTTTTTTGCTTGTTTTCTTATTTTCTATCGGAGATGAGTAAGTATAGGTGTTTTTATGGCAAGTTTTACTCCATGAAATACATGAGTTTCCACATGGCTGCCCCTTTTTACAGTTTTTGGCATAGACAGGGGGAATTAGTAGAAGGATGCTTGAGAATAATACAATCATCTTTTTTTTCATAAATAGTAAACTCACTTAAGCTAGGTTTATGTGTTTAGTTGGCTTTAGTAATATTATCAAAATTGAAAGATGATATTCTGTGACTTATATCATTTATATTGCAGGCATTAATGATTGTTATTTTGTAGCCGTTTCAGGCAACAAAATGATCTTTATCACACACCTTAATTGATAGATGTGTTATTTTGGTGTTTTGTAATTAAAATTAGTGAGTAAAATATGAAAAAATGTCTACTTTTTATAGTTTTAACATCACTTATGAGTGGTTGTGCTGTATCTTATGACCCAAGTACATCATCAAAATCCACTCCGGTGGATTTTCCTCCACTTGGTCAGGTTAATACTGCATATGTGGGTGACAGTATGATGTCAAAAGGAATTCTTGTTGAGGGGGAGGCCATTGTACTTAAAAACGCTATAGATGGTGTAGCTTATGACATACCAAGTGGAACTTACGACAAGCTAGGTTCTAATAATACAGCTGATGTATTTAAAACAGCTACCAGAGAAGGGCGAATTGTTATACAAAATCCTTTCGCCGATCCGTACCAAGCACTTGGGGTGAAGAAAAATAATCCAAATGAATTATGTGTTATTACGGTTTTTGGTATGTATTCTTGCTATGCTGCAAATTTTGAAGTAAAGAAAGTTTCTTCTGTTAACTCTGCATCATTTCAGCAAACTTTGATTTATAGTGGTAAGGTAGGAAATAAAATAAATATAGGATATCGTGAAACTAGCAATGACATTGCTCGCCCTGCATTTAATAATGATGTCGAGTATGATTTAGGTGAGTCACAAGAAATCGGCTATAAAGGTGCTGTAGTTGAAGTGATTTCTGCTGATAATCAAAAAATAACATATCGAGTGGTAAAGTCATTTAGATAGGGCCGTAGGTTTGATTAGCGCAGCGTAATCAGACGATCGCGAAAACAGGTTGCCGTTATTCTGTTGATGCTCCTGCTGATCTCTTCTCTATGTCCATCGCCACGGGGATTGCGGTGCGGACGATTACGCTTCGCTAATCGACCCTACGCGTTCCTGCTTGATTTAACGCACTGCTGCTTGTCGGTGGTTTGCTCTCCCTCCTCACCGACCTTTCTCCCTTTATCTATGGCAAAGAGTGGGAGAAGGGAGCAGAGATCGCAGCCATTGATAGTGACCGTGGTATGGCGTGATAGCTAAGGGTGACAGCTATGGCTTCAGGTTGGCAGGTGCTGATCCCCTCTCCCCTTGGGAGAGGGTTAGGGTGAGGGAAAGCTGACGATAGGGGCAAACGCCGCAACAGGCGCCAGGTTGCCAACCTGAAAAAGAGCCATCCATCCCGCCAAAAGCGAGGGCCCCGCCATCCATGATGGCGGGGCCCCTTGCATTATCAGCTGTGTCGCGGATTCAACCGTTCGCGCTGGCAGGGGCCACTGAAATGGCTGGCCCGAGCCCGGTCAGACAGGGATAGCTGTCGCCGCCGGTGGCGGGGTGATTTTCGAGGCGATCAGCTGGCGCAGGCGGGGCACCAGCAGGAGCAACACCAAGCCGCCCGCCAGCGAGCCCCAGCCCAGCATATTGAACACCGAGCTGTAACCCGGGTTGGTGGCGACCGGGGTGCTGCCGATATTTTGCGGCATGGCGCCGGAGACATAGCCCGCCAGCACCGAGGCGATGCCGGTCACCATCATCCAGCAGCCCATCATCAAGCCTTGCAGGCTGGCGGGGGCCAGCTTGCCAATCATGGCGTAGCCGATGGGGGAGATCAGCAGCTCGCCAAAACTCTGCAGCACATAGCTGATGGCGATCCACTTGAAGGCGACCAGCCCGTCGGCCCCCGCCAGATGGATGCCGATCGGCAGCACCAGCATCCCCAATCCCATGCAGAACAGGGAGGCGGCAAACTGGGAGGGGATGTCGATATTCCACCCCTGTTCGCGCAGTCGCTTGAATAGCAGCGCCATCAGCGGGCCACCGATAACGATGACGAGGGTGTTGATGTTCTGGATCCACTGGGGGGCGACCCGCAGCCCGAACACGTTGAGGTTGATATTGTGCTCGGAGAAGAGCATCAGCCCCATGGGCGCCAGCTGGTAGAGCGACCAGAAGATGAGGGAGCCGAGGGCGAGGATCAGGTAGGCCACCATGCGGCTGCGCTCGGCGGCGTCCGGATGGCGGGCGGTCATCACGCAGAGCAGCACCAGCACCACGGCCCCCAGGATCAGCACGAAGCTGCCGCTGAAGCTGGCGTGGGTCAGCAGCAGGCGCAGCGCCGGCACCAGCATGGCCAGAATGGCGATCCCGGCCAGCATGCGGCGGTAGAAGCCGCTCCCTTTGACATGGCGCAGCGGGGTGCTGATATCCGCCAGAATCGGCCAGCAGGCGAAGGTGGCGATGATGGCGATGATGTTGCCCAGCGTCGCAAACAGGAAGAGGGTGCGGTAATCCTCGGTGAGCTGGAAGTAGCCCGCCACCGTGAAGCCGATAAAGAAGCCCAGATTCATCCCGGCGTAGTTCCACAGGAAGGCGCTCTCGCGGCGGTGATCATCCGGGGCGAAGCGCTGGGTCAGCATCATGTTGAGGCAGGTGACGTTGAGGCCGCTGCCGGTGAGGAACATGGCGAGCCCCCAGTAGAGGCCGGTGATCCCCATCTCGGCGATGAAGTAGCAGCCGATCACCTGCAGCACCATCCCCATCACGAACAGGTTGCGGTTACTGAGGTAGCGCCCGCCGAGATAACCGCCAAACAGGTGCAGGCCATAGTTGAAGGCCCCGAAGACCCCCATCATGGCGTTGGCCTGGGATTCGCTGAAGCCGAGCCGCTTGGTGGCGTAGAGCACCAGCGTGGAGTAGAGCACGGCAAACCCCAGGGTCGAGAAGGTCTGGATAAAGAACAGCGCCCCGGAGCCGGGGGGAATGGTGGGGTGTTGATTCGAAGCGCTCACGGTCTGTCTCCTGTGAGAGAAGAAAGTCATAACTCGTCCTGAGAGCGTACCGGTCTGCTGCCGGCTAGCCTTGTGCGCTTCCATGCTGGTCTGAAGGCCGGTCTGTCATTTAGCGGCCAAGCGGTACAAATAGCCATACCTGAAATTTAATCCGGCGCGATTAATTGCTTTTTATTGATCTATTCCGCCTTTTTATGCGTGATTGAGCTGTGGTTTTAGCTCGGTTTACCACGCGGTTGCGACACGGTTGATGTGATCCAGTCGGCTATTTGGTGCCGATTATGGCGCTGTAACGGGATCTTCGTCCCGCTTTGTTGCCCCGAAACGCAGCTGGTGCCAAGTTGTTGTATTGCAGGTTGTTTATTCATCCTTGGGCATTGAGTGAATAAATATCGGTAAGAGAAGGGACAGCCCCGGGGTGACTTGCGCGTGTTACCTCACTGCTGTCGAGAGGGTGAGGGGAGGATAAAACAACGCCCGGCGGGCCGGGCGTTGTGGTGCGACTGATGGGCGGCGAAAGCGGCCTTAGAAGTCGTGGTAGAGCGGCCAGCCGAGCAGCGGGTGCTTGAGACCGGCGCGCATCTCGACGTTGTCGAGCTTCTCCGGCGAGGCGTTCTCTTTTTGCAGCAGCTGGTACTGGCGCACAAAGCCCAGGGTGTGCAGCAGGTTGGGCACAAAGCCCGGGCTCAGCTCCTGACGCAGGGCGGCGGCCATGTCGGCTGGCAGCGCATTCAGCATCAGGGCGAGCTGGGCGGCGAGGTAGTCGATGTCGTACCAGCCCTCGTCGAGCTCAATCTCCCGCGCCAGTTTGCGCTTGAGATCCTGCTTCACCTTGAGCGGAGCGGCGCCACTGCCCTTGCCGCAGAGGATGCGGTAGAGCAGCGCTTCGGCCAGCTTGTCCTCCATGGTGGGGTGGTCGCTCTCGCAGGCGAAGAAGTGCTGGTCGATGAGTTCCATCAGGCGGCTCTTGTTGTGCTCGGTCAGCGCCTTCTCGTACTCCTGCCACCCTTGCCACTCCTCCACATCGGGCGGGCTCGAGATCTTGTCCAAGAGGCGCGCATCCACGTCACCGTAGAGGCTGTTGCCAGCCTGCTTGGGGCTGACGGTAATGAGCATCGACCAGCCTTTCTGGAACGGCTTGATGGGGCCTTCCGGCGCCTGCAGCAGCGCCAGCGCCTTGGCAGGATCCCGCGCCGAGAGCTCCTGCAGGCCGAGGCTCACCACGCCGATGACGTCGTGGGCGGCCTGCTCCAGCAGGTGCATCTTGTACTTGTTGTAGTACTTGTCGGCGAATTTGAGGCTCATCAGCACCGCCTTGCCCTTGATGGCGGCCAGCTGTTGTTCGCTCAAACGTTCATTGTCGCGGCCAAAGCGCAGCACCTGGGTCAGAAAGGGGCCCTGGTTGGCATCGCGAATGACTAACTGCATGAATGGGCTCCTTAATCCAGAAAGCTGAACATGTCGTCGACGTCGCCGTACTCGTCTTCCTCGACCTTGTTCTTCTCTTTGGCCTGCATCACCAGCTCGGCGGCAAACTTGTTGATGATGCCGTCCCAGGTTGAGTGTTCGTTGCGCAGCAGCGCCTTGATGGCTTTCTCCACCTCGGGGGCCAGCTCGCGAATGAGCATCAAGAGGCTGCGCGGGTCGTCCAGCGCGTAGTCGTGGCTGTCTTCGGCCTGCTGGCGCTCGCTGTAGCGCAGGGACTCTTCGAGATCTTCCTCTTCGGCATGCAGCACGTCGCGATAGCCTTCGTCCTCTTCATAGCGATCGCCGCGATAGAACTCGATAAAGGGGATGGCGAGGTAGAAGAGACCGGCCGGATCTTCGGCCACGCACTCGAGGATCTCGCGCTGCTTGGCTTCGCTATCCTGGGTGCGGATCAGGTAGTTGAGAAAGTCGAAGGTGTGCTGTTGCAGCTCATCGGCGTTGTTCTTGATCGCCTCTTCCCAATAGAGCGGCTGCTGGCAGACGATGTCGCGGATCCTCTCCGGGGTCATCAGCTCGGAGATGATGGAGGGGAAGGAGATATCGTGCTGGCCGTTAATCTGGGTCAGGGTAACGATATCAATGTTTTCAATCACTTCTGCCAGCTGGTCGTCAGACATGGTCTTGGCGATCAGCTCGAACTTCTCGCTGGCCTGCTTCGGCTCGATAACGGCCAGCTCTTTGATCTCGATGGCGGTAATTTCTATCAGACTGTTGCTCATGCCTTGCCCCAATTAGAAACGGACTTCGTCGTACATATCCTGATCGCCGTCGTCATCACCATAGCGGTCACTGCCACCATGGTAGTCGGCGTCGGCATCTTCCCCGTCTTCATCTTCTTCGTCGCGCAGCTCATAGTCGTCATCGCCGCGGTGGCTGCCGCGCGGCAGCGGGTTGTCGAGCAGGAACAGCACGGCGCAGGCTTCCATCAGCTGATCTTCGCTCTGGGCCCGCACCGCCTTGACCAGCGGCAGGGCGGCGTTGTTGAAGCCGACGCTCACCTTGAACTCGTCCCAGCTTGGCTGCTCGCCGCTGGCGAGCCACTTGTTCCACTGCGACTTGGCCTTGGCCGGGAACTGCACCCGACCATAGAGGGCCAGCGGCAGATACTCGGGCATAAACTCCAGCATGCTCATATCGGCCAGCAGCAGGCTCTTCATCTGGTCGGTGAACTGTTCCAGCCCCTTGGGGTCGTCCTGATCCCGGTAGGATTCGATGTTTTCGCCGGCATCGCTTTGCAGCGACTTGAGCCGCGCCTGGTCCCATCTCTTTTGCATAGTTGCTCTTTCTGCCTGCTGTTTCAGGGGTAGAACTGATCCCACATCTCCTGCATGGCGGAGGCGGGGTCGGTCACGATGACGTTGTTGAAATCCTTGATAAAGGCGGCCCGCTGTTTCGGATCGGACAGCACTTCATAGGCCTGCTTTACCTGGTGCAGCTTGATGGCTGCCTGCTCTTTCTCTTCTTCACTGGCCCCGTGCAGTTTGTCGGGGTGGTACTGGTTCGACAGCCGACGATAGGCTTTCTTGATGTCGTTTTCGCTGGCGTTGGACTTGACGCCCAGCACCCGAAAGTAGTTGTTCATGGCAGATCCTGCATCACTGGCATCATAGGATTCACGCTGCGAGTGCCTGATGGTGGGGATTGGCAAACCAGGCACGGCAAAAACCCGTCATTTTAACGGAAACAGCCCGCCAACGCGATGAGTTGGGCGATCAATTAACGGGCGAGATGAAGAGGTGTCAGTTGAGCGTCTATTGTTGCCAGTCGGTCTGGCCAGTGCAAGGGCGGCGGGGCAAAAGCGATGAAAAAACGGTCAGGAAAGGGGCGGGCGGCAGGCCGG
>NZ_JRJY01000051.1:26410-38998 GCF_000801015.1 Aeromonas sp. ZOR0001
GGGGTAAGGCTGCCGCCGCAGGGGTTACTCCTCCCAGAAGGAAGCGGAGGTGTGGTAGATCATCTTCTTGCTCATCCCGCCATCGACCACCAGATTGGCACCGTTGATAAAGTCGTTCTGGGGATCCGCCAGAAAGAGGCAGGCTCGGGTGATGTCGTCGGGGCGACCGACCCGGCCACTCGGGTGCTGGCGGTGATCCGCCTCGGTCAGGGTGTGGTAATCCTCCGCCTGGATCCAGCCCGGACTGATGGCATTGACCGTGATGGGGTAGTCGGCCAGCGAGTTGGCGAGGGACTGGGTGAGAGCGATCAGCGCCCCCTTGGAGGCGCCGTAGGCATCCCAACCCGGTTCGTTCTGCTGCCAGCGGGTGGAGGCAATATTGATGATGCGGCCATAGGGCAACCCGCAGTTGGCCTGCACAAAGGCGCGGGCGCAGAGCATGGCGCCGCGCACATTGACCGTCATCACCTGATCGAACTGGGCTGCGCTCAGCTCCTCGAAGCGGGTGTGGAACTTGCTGATGGCGCCGTTGTTGATCAGCAGATGGACACCGCCATGCTGCGCGCGCACCTCGGTAAAGAGGCGCACGATGGCCTGTTCATCCCGCAGATCGAGCGGGTGAAAGTGGATCTCGGGATGGTCGAAAGCGTGAGGGGCCAGATCGGTGGCGATCACCCGATAACCCGCCTCGGCCAGCCCGATGCAGAGCTGGCGGCCAATCCCGCCAGCGGCGCCGGTGACCAGTGCAATTTGGGGGTGATTGGTCAGCTCGTTCATTGTGCCGCTCCGTTGCGCGCCCGCAGCACCTTGATGAGGGCCGACACCTCCTGCTGGCCAAACCCTTGCGCCACCCCTTCCTCAAACAGATCGGCGGCAAAGCGCGGGAAGCGGCAGTCGATCCCGGCGTCGGTGGCGTGACCGGCGAGGCGGCTGATGGCGGCGCTCCAGGTTTTCAGGCTGGCGTAGGGGTGATCGAAATCGCCGCTCGCCAGTGTCTTGCCCAGATGGGCCACATCGCCACCGAGAATGGGCGAGAGCTCGCTGAACTGGGCGCACACCTTGGCCACCGGCAACCCTTCCGCCTCGCAGATCAGGGCGCCGTGCAGGGCACCGAGCAGACCACCGGCAAAGTAGGCAGCGACGGCGCAATCTTGCGCCGCAGCGGCGCCCACCGCCTCGGCCACATGGTCGAGGGTTGGGGCGAGCAGGCGCAGCTCCGGCTCGGCCTCGCTAAAGGCATCGCTGGCCCCCGAACAGATGATGCTGGCATCAGTGGTGCCGATCTGATCCGGGAAGCAGAGGATAGCGCCATCGAGATAACGGGCGCCGCGGGCGTGGCTCCAGCTCTCCAGCGCTCTGGCCCCCTGCGGGCTGCCGGTAGAGAGCTGCACCAGTAGCTTGCCTGCCACGGCGTCGCTCGCCTCATCCAACAACTGCTGGCTGACGGCGTAGTTATCGACACAGACAAGGGTCATATCGCTTGCGGCGATGGCCGCGCCAACCGAGGGGGCGAGTGTTGCACCCAGCGCTTGCAGCGGGACGGCCTTGGCGGCGCTGCGATTCCAGACGGTGACCGGATGGCCCGCCTTGATCAGGGTGGTGGCGAGGGCGGAGCCCATGGCCCCGAGGCCGATGACAGAGAGATGGCGCATGATGGCTCCTGACGGTGTTGATAGACGCTGATATAGATAATTAGGATGCCTTGTGGCAGGTAAGCCACTATATTTGCCCAGTATCGCCGTGAAAAATGGCTTTTATGACTGTCTGGTATAGGTGAATTCTATGGATGTGCGAACCCTGCGTGCGTTTGTGGCTGTCTTCGAGGAGCGCAACATCACGGCGGCGGCCACCCGCCTCTTCATTACCCAGCCCACCCTCTCCACCACTATCAAGACGCTGGAGGATGAGCTGGGGGTGACCCTGTTTGTGCGGCAGGCACGCGGGGTGGAGGGGACCGAAGCGGCGCACCGGCTCTATCCCCGCGCCAAGCGGTTGATCGCCGACACCGACTCCCTCGCCCGCGAGTTTCGTGAAACCTCCCCCTGCCTCGAGCTGACGGTGGGGATTGAGGCGGATCTGGGTGATGGCGTGGTGGGGGCGCTGGTGCAAGGGGCGCTCGCCCACGAGGAGATCCTGCTGACTTTGGAGGAGGGCTGTTGTGGCGATGTGCGGCTGGGCTGCGAATCCTTGCGCTGTGGTGACGAGCTCTTTATCCCCCTGCTGGAGGAGGAGTTTGTGCTGGTGCTGCCGCCGGGTCACCCGCTGGCGGGCAAGGGAGCGCTCACCCCGGCGGCGCTGGCGAACGAGCCCTGGGTCACCTGCCCACGCCACGACTCCCACCTGCGGCTGATCGCCATCCTCGGCAATCAGGCGCCGCTCTATCCACGGCGGGCGGGGTCGCTGCGACTGGCGGCGACCATGGTGGCCGCCGGGGCGGGGATCGCCTGGTTGCCCCGTTCGCTTTGTCTGCCCGGTTGTACGGTCGCCGAGCTGGCGGCCTCTTCCTTCAAGCGACGGGTGGGGCTCTGCTACGCCCCGGATGCGTTGCGATCTACAGCGGTCACCACCCTGCTGGAGCAGGTGCGCGGGATGCAGCTCCCCGTCTGATGTCGGGATAAAAATGTCGGCATAAAAAAGGGCCATCCGGTGGGATGGCCCTGTTAAAGGCAACGAAGTTGCGTGGCTAGAGCGACGCCCACCAGAGCCGCAGTTGCAAGCCCCACTTCGAGCTCCAGCCGGTGGTGCTGCTCACCAGCTTGCCATCCTTGATAACGAGGAAAGTCGGGGTGACCCCTACCTGCCACTTGGCGGCCAGCGCTCCCGACTCGTCATTGTGGGTCGGGAAGGTGAGCCCCTTCTTGCTCATCCCCTTGGCTAACTGCTCCGAATTGCCGGAGCGCAGCGCCACCGTCAGCACGTTTTCCCCCTCCTGCCAGAGCTGTTGCACGGCCGGGGTGGTGAAACGGCAGACACCGCACCAGCTGGCCCAGTAGTAGACCAGCAGCGGCTTGCCCTGACTTAAGGTAGCGAGATCCGTGCTGCTGCCATCCTGCAGGGTGACGGGGGCGCTCATCGCCCCCTCTGGCAGGGTCGGGCTGCGCCACAGATCGAGCAGGGTCGAGATGACCAGCGCCATCAGCAGCAGCCAGAGCGCCTCCTTGCCCCAGCGGCGCCAGCGGGGTTGAGGGTTGGTAGTCATCGCTTACCCCTGCTTGGCCAGTTCGGCCTTCACCAGCTGCTCCAGCTCCTCATAGGGGATGGCGCCCGGCACCAGCTGGTTGCCGATAAGCGTCGCCGGTGTGCCCTGTACCCCCAGAATGGTGCCGATGCGCAGGCTGTTGCGCAGCTCCTCGGTCGCCTTGGCGGTCGGTTTGAGCGCGGTGTTGCCGGTGGCGGCCAGCGCCTTGTTGATGTCCGCCTCGGTCAGCATCCCCTGCTTGCTCATCAGCTTGTCGTGCAGGGTGAGGAAGCGGGCGGGATCTTGCTGCCACAGGGTCAGGCTGTATTGGGCCGCCTTGGCGGAGGTCTGCCCCTTGAACGGCAGCAGCTTGATCACCAGCCCCAGATCGTCCGGATAGGCCTTGAGCAGCTTGGTCAGCTGGGGATCGAACTGCTTGCAGTAGGGGCAGTTGTAGTCGGTGAACAGCACCAGCGTCAGCTTGGGGTTCTTGGCGCCGAGGCGCGGGCTGGTGGCGCTGTTGAACAGCACATCCTTGTTGCCCTTGATGAAGTTGCCAAGCTGCGCTTCCTGGGCTGCCGCGTTCTGTTTCTCCCAGGATTCGGCGGCCTCGTCGAGGATCTTGGGGTTGGCGATCAGGGTCTCGCGGATCAGCTCCTTGATGCGCGCCTCCTGCTCCGGGGTGAAGGGGGCAGCGTGCAGGACCGGAGCCAGCAGGGCTGCGGAAAGGGAGGCCAGCAGGGTCAGGGCGCTCAGAGTCGGTTTCATGGTTGCTCCTTAAAATCGGGTGGTGCCAGCCTGAAGCAGGCCAGCCTTGTGCAATGTGGTCAGCAGATCGTCCTTGTCGAGCAGGGGCGACAGCGTGACCCCCTGCGGCAACTCCGGGCCGTAGATCTGGTTGAAGGGAACCGCAGCCGCACCCCGCTGACGCAGGAAGGCGGCGATGGCGTCGCTCGGTTTGCTCCAGTCGCCGCGCAGGGCCACCACATCGGGGGCCGAGAGGGCCTGTTGCACCTCATCGCGTAGCAACACGTTGTATTTGTTGGCCTTGCAGGTAACGCACCAGTCGGCGGTGACATCGATAAAGACCCGCTTGTTCTGGGCCAGCGCATCTGTGATGGCGCGCTCAGAGAGCGGCTGCCAGACCACCTTGTCAACGCTGGCCGAGCCCTGTGCGCTAAAGGCGCCGCTCAGCAGCAGGGGGCTGCCAATCAGGGCAGCGAGGGCGATCGCCAGAGTGAAGCCGCGGATGCCGTAACGCCAGATGATGCCAGCCAGCAGTGCCAGCAGCATGGCAACTATCAGCCAGCCGGTGGCATAGCTGCCGAGATGGTTGTCGAGCAGGCTGGTGAGCCAGAGGCTGGAGCCCAGCATCATCAGGCCGAGCAGGATGCGCAGATGATTCATCCAGCGCCCCGGTTTCGGCAGCCAGAGGGCGAGTCTTGGCAGGGCCGCCACCAGCAGCCAGGGCAGGCTCATGCCAATTCCGAGCGCGGTGAAGATGAGCCAGAGCTGGCCGAGTGGCGCCGCCAGCGCAAAGGCCACTGCAGTGCCGAGAAAGGGGGCCGAGCAGGGGGTCGCCAGCAGAGTGGCGAAGCTCCCCTGCAGGAAGTGACCGCCGAGGCCGTTGCCGCCGCTGGTGGCGAGGCGGGTGCTGAGGGCGCTGGGCAGGCGGATCTCGAACAGCCCCAGCAGGTTGGCGCAAAACAGTAAGGTCACCAGCACCATCAATCCGATAAAACCGGCGCTCTGAAACTGGATGCCCCAGCCGACGGCCCCTTGCGTAGCGCGTAGCAGGCTGCTCATAGCCGCCAGCACCCAGAAGGAGGCGATGATCCCGGCGCTGGCGGCGAGGAACTGTTTGCGCACCGCTCCCTGTTCACGCTCCTGATGTTGCAACACAGTTCCCAGCTTGAGCGCCAGCACCGGCAGCACGCAGGGCATCAGGTTGAGGATCAGGCCGCCGAGCAGCGCCGCCCCCAGCAACCAGAAGAGGGGCTGGCTCGGCGCTGGCAATACGAGCGCTTCGCCAATCGAGCCTTTGGTCTGCCAGGCCTGCTCGCCACTGGTGAGCAGCAGGCCGAGGGATTGGCCGCGCAGATCCGGCGCATCCCCCTGCCAGCCATCGCTCACCGGCACCCGGGCGATCAGGGTGTTGCCCTCGACCTCAAGCGCCGGTTTGCCAAATTCGGCACCCTCCAGAGCGTCGATAAAGAGCGCTGGTGATTGCCAGCCTTCTGCCCGCTCGGCGCGCAGTTGCAGCTGGTTGTGCTGATAACCGAGCTCGACCCGGGTTTCGGCAGGCAATTGCTGGGGCAGGGTACTCATCGCCTTCGCCCAGGCAAAATCGAAGTCGGCTGGGGCCTGCCCATCCACCGTGAGGGTGAAGGGAAAGTCGGTCAGGATGCAGACATTGCTGCAGGTGGAGAGGCGTAGAGTCCCCTTGAGCGGTTGCCCAGTTGGGTAGTTGAGGCTGAGGGGGAAGGTCACCTCCCCCTGATAACCCTGGGTGCTGAGCCCGGCCACCTCGAAGTGGCGTGGCACCGGCCAACGCCACTGAAAGTCACCGACCGGCTCGTCCCACAGGGTCTGGGGAGCAATGCCCCCTTCTCCCGGACTGTGCCAGTAGGTTTTCCAGCCTGATTCCAGCTCGACATCGAGCAGGATGCGGGTCTGATCTGCCGTGCTGCGGTCGGCCTGCAGCCGTACCCGGGCGTGATCATTCTGTGGGCTGGTGAGCCAGCCCGTGTCGCTGGCCAATCCCATGGATTGCCACAGCAGACCGCCCAGTAGCAGGGCCGCCTTGAAGAGATTCGACATCTTTTTGGTCTCGCAAAAAATTGAGTGACAGCTAACGAAAGAACGCAGCCGAACTCATTCCCGCCAGACGCAGAGGGTGAGGTGCAGACGCCGCTCGGGCGGCGAGATGACTCTGGGAGGGGGCAGTGGCGGTGTGTAGCGCCAAAGGGGGGCCAGCAGGGCGATCAGCACGGCCACGGCAAAGAAGAGCTGTTCGACGCAGAGCAGGGTGGCAGCGCTTAGCCACTTGCCGTTGAGCTGGCAGCTGGTGGGCTGCGGGCTGGCCGGTTTGGCATCCTCTTGATCCGTTGCCGAGCCTGGAACGGGCAGTGCCTGACAGCTGAGGGCGTGATCGAGCAGGGCAAGCCGGGCCAGCGGCTGGGCAGCACAATTGAGCACCAGCAGGCAGACCAGCAGCAGGAGATGTTTCGCTACCCTTTGTTGCAACATCATGTTCGCCCCGTCCATCAAGATGGGGCCATCCTAACGACCAATGGCGGGTGGGGCAAGTCGGCGGCGTATTGATGAGCAGCAATGTGGGTGGCGCGACGGGGAGGGTGGTCGGTTCTGTTTGGCGAACGCTTGTTCGCTAAAAGGGGGATCAGTATACTGCGCCGAGTTAAAACTCGAGGTGTTCGATGCTCAAAATTGCCCGTGTGCTGCTGCTTGGTCTGCTGCTCATTTTCTGGTTCCTGTTCGGCCTGCTGCTCTGTCTGGTTCGTCCGCGCCATCCCAACAACGTCTATGTGTTCGCCCGCATGTATCACGCGGTCTGCCCGCTGATCGGGCTGCGAGTCAAGGTGACGGTGGCCGATGAGGTCAAATCGGTCGGCCCGGCGGTCTACGTCTGCAACCACCAGAGCAACTTCGACATCTTCACCGTGACCGGTGCTGTGCAGCCTGGCGTGGTGGCAGTGGGCAAAAAGAGTCTGCTCTGGCTGCCGCTGTTCGGCCTCATCTTCTGGCTCTCCGGCAACGTGTTGATCGACCGCTCCAACCGCTCCCGTGCCATCGGCACCATAGGTCAGGTGGTGGATCGCATCAAGAACCGCGGCACCTCCATCTGGATGTTCCCGGAAGGGACCCGCTCCCAGGGGCGCGGCCTGCTGCCGTTCAAGGCGGGCGCTTTCCACACTGCGGTACAGGCTGAAGTACCCGTGGTGCCCATCGTCTGCTCCAGCTACTTCGGTCAGGTCGATCTCAATCGTTGGGACAACGGCGAAGTGCTGGTGGAAGTGATGGCGCCGGTCTGCAGCAAGGAGCACGGTGCCAGCGGCATTCGCGATCTCTCCGACACCTGCCGCGCCCGGATGGAGGCCAAGCTGACTGAACTGGACAGCAAGCTGGGCCACAACCACGCCGCCTGACGGATATCGCCGATGAATCGACAAGGGCTATCTCTACATCACTGATGGTTCAGTGCTGTTGCCCGTTGATCTCCTCCTGCGGCTTGTGTTGCCAGACCGCTCCCAGCAGCAGCTTGAGCAGCAGTTGTGGTGGGTTATCGAGCAGTTTGCCAGACTCCAGCAGCAACTGGCCATCGGCGCGAAATCCGAGGCTGGCATCTATGGTGCCATCCTCCGAGACTACCTGGATCAGGCCATTGAGGGCGGAGCGTTCACCGGGTTGACAGCGCAGCCGCAGCTGGCGGGGTTCCCCCAGCAGGGTGAAGGCGCGGCTCAGCGGGGGCGAGTCTTCATAATCGGGCCAGTTGAAGAAGTGATACAGCTCGGCCAGTGCACCAGCTTGCTGGCAGAACTGGTCGAATAGCTGCCCGATCGCCTGGTACTCCTGATCAAGCCGTCTGGCCTGCTCTTCAATCCGTTTCATTGTTTACTCCTTGTCTATCCACTTGATCAGACATTGCTTTTCTGACCCCGTGACTGCCGTTTTCCAGATATGAGGCCAAATGGTCACGAGGTCTGTGAGCC
This sequence comes from Aeromonas sp. ZOR0001, assembly GCF_000801015.1. Lineage (NCBI taxonomy): Bacteria > Pseudomonadati > Pseudomonadota > Gammaproteobacteria > Aeromonadales > Aeromonadaceae > Aeromonas > Aeromonas sp. ZOR0001. Next base: position 34,319 of record NZ_JRJY01000051.1, read on the forward strand.
GGATCGAAGTTTCAGTCTGAAAACGTTATCTTGTTGAAACTGGATGGTTTTTTTGCCATTCCGCTCACATTTGAATCGATTGCCGCTGATTAGAATTTCGCGCTTGAAATGGGAACTGAAGCTTATTGAGCTCGGGGGATGGCTCGGCGCCCCCGGGTTGAATTCCACCTCGCCAAGGGTGGGATAACTCCGAGAGAGTAAGCAAAGCGCGACTGCCGACCGGCAGGCGCGCTTTTTCTTTTACGGGGTGCCGTGAGAGAAATGAGAGGAAAAAGAAAAGCCGTCCCGGTTGGGGGACGGCTTTTGGCTGGGATGCCATTGGCTGGCTTAACGCTTGCGCAGCAGCCGCAAGGCGTTGGCGGTCACCAGCGCGGTGGCGCCGGTATCGGCCAGCACCGCAATCCACAGACCGGTGATGCCGAGCAGGCTGGTGACCAGAAAGATGGCCTTCAGCCCCAGCGCCAGCGCAATATTCTGGTGAATATTGGCCAGTGCCGCCCGCGACAACCGGATCATCGCGGCAATACCGCCGAGCTGGTTGTGGGTCAGCGCCGCATCGGCGGTCTCCAGCGCCACATCGGTGCCGCCCCCCATGGCGATGCCGATACTGGCCCGCTTCATGGCGGGGGCATCGTTGATACCATCGCCAATCATGGCAACCTTCCGGGTGCTGGCCAGCTTGGCGATCTCTTCTACCTTGTTCTCCGGCAGCAGACCGGCGCGCCAGCCCATGCCCAGCTCGGTGGCGATCGCCTCGGCAGCGTTGGGGTTATCCCCGGTCAGCATGATGCTCTGCAGGCCGAGCCGGTTGAGCTCTTGCAGCGCAGCAGCCGCTTCCGGTCGGATCTGATCCCGCAGGGCCAGCAGGGCCACCGGCAGAGCCTGTTCGCTGCTGCTCTGGCAGAGCACGACCACCGTCTTGCCCTGTTGCTCCAGCATGGCGATCTGGGCGTGTTGGCCCTTGCTCAGCGTAGCTATCCGGCTCGGTGCCAGCAGTTGCCACAGCTCGCCGTTGATGCGCCCTTCAACACCCATGCCCGGCAGGGCACGCAGATCGCGGGCTTCTACCTGTGCCAGCCCCTGCTCGTTGGCAGCGGCCACCACGGCACGGGCCAGCGGGTGGTGGGAGCCCTGCTCGATGGCAACCGCCAGTGCCAGCAGTTCGGTTTCCGGCTGGCCATTGAGGCTCACCAGCTCGGTCAGCTGCGGCTTGCCCAGGGTCAGGGTGCCAGTCTTGTCAAACGCCACGGTATCGATATGGGCCAATCGCTCCAGTGCTGCACCACCCTTGATCAGGGCCCCCTGCCGGGTTGCCGCCGCCAGTGCGGAGGTAACCGCAGCCGGGGTAGAGATGACCAGCGCACAGGGGCAACCGATGAGCAGCAACGCCAGCCCACGATAAACCCACTCATCCCAGCTCTGGCCGAAGACAAGGGGCGGCACCAGCACCACCAGCAGGGCAACCAGCATCATGGCCGGGGTATACCAGCGGCTGAAGCGGTCGATAAAGCGCTCGATAGGGGCGCGCTGACTCTCGGCCTCCTCGATGAGGTGCAGAATACGGTCAATGGCGTTGTTGCCGGGCTCGGAGACGACTTCAAGGCGCAGTACCCGATCGGCAGCCAGACTGCCGGCCGGCACCTTGTCACCCTGGCGGCGTTCCACCGGAATGGATTCACCGGTCAGGGCGCTTTCGTCAAATGCACCGAGGGCGTCGAGCAGGTGGGCATCTGCTGCCAAGCGGGCGCCCGGGGCGATTTCGATGATATCGCCGGGACGCAGCTCATCGGCGCCGACCTCTTCGCGCACCTCGCCCTCGGCAGTGGTACGGATCCGCAGCGCCTTGTCAGGCACCAGCGCCATCAGGGCTGTGACCCCGGCACGGGCGCGTCCGGCGGCGTAGGCCTCCAGATGTTCCCCCAGCATAAAGAGCAGCAGCACCATGGCCGCTTCGGCGGTCTCGCCGAGAAACAGGGCGCCCACGGCGGCCACCGTCATCAAGGTCTCGATGGCGAAGGGGGAGCCGCTTTTGGTCAGCGCCCACGCCTTGCGAGAGATAGGCCACAGCCCCCAGAGGGTCGCCAGGGTAAAGAGCGGCTGACCGAACTCTTTCGGCAGCAGGGCGGCAACCAGCATCAGACCCGCCAGTGACAGGGGCTGCCAATATTTGCCCAAAAAGTTATCGAATAGATTGCCCTGCAGGGGCTGTTGTGAAGCTTGCTTGCGGACAGCTGCGTGCTTGTCAGCGCTTTCCCCTTTGAGCTGGAAACCGGCGGCCAGCACGGCGGCGGTGACGGGATCGGGGGAGAGGCCGGGGGCCAGATCCACTACCAGCTTCTCGGTGGCAAACAACACGCGCGCCTGCTGCACGCCGCTCACCCGGCTGACGGCTGTCTCGATCTTGCGGGCGCAGCTGGGGCAATCCATCCCCAACACCTGCCAGCTGTGGCGGCTGTTGCCTTGCGCAGGCGCAACCAGCGGGTCTGCAGGGGGTATATCGTGCTCATGCTCATGCTCATGCTCATGATCGTGAGCTGGCGATAAGGGGGCGCTGCAGCACGCTTGATCGTGACAGCTTCTTCGGGGAGGCTCTTCATCCCCGGGGGATTCATTGCCGTCACGGGATGCGTGCTCATGAGGCGTCTGGGTTGAACAGCAACTGACGGGCGTGGTGTTGTCGCAGCAGTGGCTATCGTGGTGATGCTCACTCTGGCCGGGGGCCGCCTTGCTGACGGCCTTGATGGGGGCGGCGTGCTGATGATTGCAGCAGGATTTGCTCATGATGAGTCCCTCTTGATGGATCCCGCCCCTGCGAGATCCCTGATTACCGAGAAGGAGTCTAAACCTTGGTGTTAAGTCCAAGGTCAACCCCTTTATATCCCTTGTCTTAACGGGTGTTTGTCTGGTCCCGCCGCCCCTATACTGTTCACTCGGATTTTTACTACACCAATAAAGGACATAACACATGAGCAACTCAGTCACTCTGCAAGGCAACCCGGTTTCCGTCGCTGGTCACTTCCCGGTCGTCGGTGAGCAAGCCAAGCCCTTCTCCTTGGTGGCCAAGGATCTCTCCGACGTGACCCTGGCAAGCTTTGCCGGTCAGCGCAAAATCCTGAACATCTTCCCGAGCGTCGATACCCCGACCTGCGCGACCTCTGTGCGCAAGTTCAACGAGCAGGCCAGCGCGCTGGAGAACACTGTCGTGCTGTGCATCTCCGCCGATCTGCCGTTCGCCCAGTCCCGCTTCTGCGGCGCCGAAGGTCTGGACAAGGTAGTGACCCTCTCCACCCTGCGCGGTGCGGCCTTCATGGAAGATTACGGCGTTGCCTTCTCTTCCGGTCCGCTGGTCGGTCTGACCGCTCGCGCCATCGTGGTGCTGGATGGTGACAACAAGGTGCTGCACAGCGAGCTGGTCGCCGAAGTGGCCGACGAGCCGAACTACGCTGCGGCGCTGGCCGTGCTGTAAGGCTGCAAGCCATAAAAAATCCCGCTTCGGCGGGATTTTTTATGCGGGAATTGTCCGTTCAGGGCGTAGAGGGCGGGGTGGTCGCCGGTTCAGCCTTGGCGGTTGGGGAGGGTTGCCACTCCACATAGGGGCGGTGGATCTTCTCGTAGATCTCGGCCAGTTTGCCGGTTGCAGCCAGCTGATCGATGGCTTGCCGGAGAAATTCGTCCATCTCATCACCTGCAGCCCGTTTCTGGATGATGAAGACATCCTCGAAATCTCCGAAAAATTCTCGCCTGATATTGGTCAGCCCCAGCTGCTTGAGCATCAGGTCGGCCTCCTCTTGCGCCCAGACAAAGGCGTCGATACGGCCGCGTGAGAGCTTGCGCAGTGACTGCTCGATACTCATCGAGCGTTGCACCGGGAAGGGCATATAGTCGGGAACGGCCTCGATCAGCAGATCCCGTTTGGTGGGCACTATGCCATAGGCCATATCCGTGGTGACCGGATAGGCGGTATTGCTGTAAATCACATGGGCAACTTTGCCAAAACTGCGGGTGCTGAAGCGATAAGCCAGCATATCGATATCCTTGAGGTTGCGGATGGCGGGCAGCCCCAGATCAGCCTTGCCGGAGAGCACCCCAGCCATGGCACGGGCGATGGGGTAGATGGTGATCTTGATGGTCACATCGGGGTAGAGATCATCGATGGCGTGTACCAGGTCGACAAAGGGGCCTGTCTTGTCGGCATTGACCAGCCCCGGTAGCTCGCCAAGGTGGGCATTGAGGATGCGCCCCGGTTTCGGCGGCTCGAGGGCGACGTCGTTCTCCGGATTCTGCGACAGGCCGAGGGTGGCGCTGCCGAGCAGGGTGACCACGAGCAGCAGAAGGGAGATGTGTCTGGTCATGGCGAGTCTCTCTTGGTGATGGGTCAGCTAAAGTGTAGTCAGCCGGTCGCCAGCCCCCTCGGCCAGGCCATCATGGATAGGGTTTTACTTCTCGGCCCCCGCTCACTAGACTTCGCCTCCCACTTCTTTGTTGACGTAGCGCCATGACCTTTAGCGAACTTGCCCTTCATCCCGCTCTGCTTGCCTCTTTGCCCGCCACCTTGCAGACGCCGACCCGCATCCAGCAGCTGGCCATTCCGGCGGCGCTGGCGGGGCAGGATCTGCTGGCGCTGGCCCAGACCGGCAGCGGCAAGACGCTGGCGTTTGGCTTGCCGCTGCTGCAACGGTT
>NZ_JRJY01000051.1:39123-49588 GCF_000801015.1 Aeromonas sp. ZOR0001
GCCGGCCTCCAGCCAGGTGCAGGGTCTGGTGCTGGTGCCGACCCGCGAGCTGGCGATTCAGGTCACTGCCGCGCTAAAAGAGGGTGCCGAGGCGCTGGGGCTGCGCATCGTGACGTTGTGTGGGGGCGTTGCGCAGGAGCGGCAACAGGCCGAACTGGTGCAGGGGCCACAGCTGCTGGTCGCCACGCCGGGGCGGCTGCGGGATCTGCTGACCCAGCAACTGCTGGGGCTGGATGGTTTGCAACTGCTGGTGCTGGATGAAGCGGATCGCTTGCTGGAGATGGGCTTTGCTCCCGACATCAAGGCGCTGCTCGGCTTTATTCCGGCGGATCGCCAAACCCTGCTCTTCTCCGCCACCTTGCCTGCCGAGCTGGAGGCGCTGGCCAACGGCCTGCTGCGCGAGCCTAACCGTATCGAGGCAAACCCCCTTAACAGCGTGGTGAACGAGATCGAAGAGCGGCTCTATTTGGTCAACAAGAGCAGCAAGGTCCCGGCGCTTATCAGCTTGCTCAAGGAGCAGGCGTGGCCGCAGGTGCTGGTCTTTATCAGTGCGCGGGATGATGCCGACGGTGTGGCCAGAAAGCTGGCCAAGGCAGGTATCGCTGTGGCTGCCCTCCATGGCGAAAAAGAACAGGCGGTGCGCGAGCAGGCGCTCAGCGATTTCAAAGAGGGCAAAATTCGGGTGCTGGTGGCCACCGACCTGATGGCGCGTGGCATCCATGTGGAGGCGCTGCCGGTGGTGATCAATCTGGACTTGCCCGCCAGCGCCCCTGTTTACGTACACCGCATCGGTCGTACCGCCCGGGCTGGCCGCGAAGGGTTGGCCATTTCGCTGGTCTGCCATGGCGAGAGTGACATGCTGCAAGCCATTCGCACCCTGACCGGCCGCGATCTGCCGTTGGGCGATCTGGCGGGATTCCCGGTCACCGACCAGCCTGCCAGCGGGGAGGGCAAGCGCCCCCCTCGTGACAAGCAGGCCAATCGCCGCACTCAGGCCAAACGCAGCGTCAAGCAGTTCAAGGGCAAGCGCTGACCTCAGGGTTTACCTTGTTCCCGCGCGAAGAAGTCACGACGCCACTGGCTCAACACCTCCTCCTTGTGCTGTTGCCACAGCGCAGGATCCATCTGCTGTTGGCTGGTCGCCAGTTGCTGCTCCAGCTCGGCCAGCTCTCGCTGGTAGCGGCTACGTTGATCGAGTTGCTGCTGGCGCGCCTCGGCAAACGCCAGCGTGGCTTCAGCCTTCTCTGCGGGGAGGAAGTGGCGGGCCAGGGTGGCCAGATCCTCATCTCCCCAAAGCTGACGAGCTTGCTGCAGGCGGGCATCCGGGTTGAACAGCTCGCCTGCCAGATTCGGATTATCCGCCGCCCACCGATCCTGCAAGCGGCTGAGGGCGTCCAGCCGCTCGGCCAGCGGCAACTGCTCGCTCTCCTGCGCCAGCTGATCCAGCGCCAGGGCATAGCGCCCCTGTAGCCGGATCAGGCTCTCCCCCTCGCTCAGCCACCCGTCCTCTGTTGCTTCCAGATTGCTCACACGCTGCGCCAGCGGCAACTCGCTGTCGCTGATCTCGCTGGCAAGCTGGTTGATCAGTTCATCCGGCATCGCCTGCCAGCTGCTGGGCACTTCTTTGCTTTTGCCATCCATCCCCTCAGCGTTTGGCATGTGGGGAGGCTGGCTCCCCGGTTCTGCTGGCAATTGCACATCGGCCGGAGAAGGCGTCGCCGACCATTCTGGCGATATCGGGGGCTGCTCTTCCTGCCAGCCCAGATTCACCAGTAAAAGGGTCAGGATAGCCAGCGCCAGTATCCCGTAACGGCGAGTCATCGGCTGATCTCTCCCTTGACCGGGAAGTGGTCTGAGAGGTTGCTGGCGGGCCAGAGGCTGCCATCGCTGCTGCGGGGGATCCAGACCGTGTTGAGGTTGTGGCTGGCGCTGCCGTACTCCCGGCTCACCACCAGATAGTCCAGATACTCGACGTTGGCGCCACCGGAGAGCGGGCCACCGGCATAGGGGTTGATCCTGGGATCGAAGGTGGCTTCGGTATAGCCGCCATAGGCGGGGTCATGGGCGTTCAGATTGGCCAGCATGTTGGCGTAGTCATCGGCAAACTTGCGTTTGTTGACGTTGAAGTCGCCGCCGTAGATGACGGTGTCCGTGGCAGGGATCCACCGTGCTGCAAGGTGGTGTTCCACCAGGTTCCCTCCATCAGCTGGTTGAGCCGATAGACGTCGCCACCCGCTGTGGTCACGCGGGTTTCGAACAGATAGCTCTTGCCCGCTTTTACCCCCTCATAGCGATTGAAGCTGAGTACCATGGCGCTCTCCCACGGGCCCAGCTCGGTGCGGTGCTGGCTCCACTGAGTGCCGGGTTGCAGCTGGCCGCTGCCGCTTTGGCGGATGTCGATCTGGAGCGGTTCAGGACTGTTGTTGGTGAGATAGACATCGGTATCGGCCAGTGCCAGTTGCGGGAACTGGCTGACCAGCAGCAGGGGGGCATAACTGAGGGTTTTCTGCATCACAGAATCCTTTTGGTTGCAGGGCAATGGAAAGTGACTGTTATGGCGAATGCAGAGGTCAGTTTGTTTACATTTTGGTTACAAGTAAATGAATTGGTTTTGTTTGGAGCTTTGTGGAGGTGTAAAGCGAGCGAGGCAGCACGCTTAAAGAGAGAGGGAAGAGCGAGGGAAGGCGCCCGTGTCAGGCGCCTGCAAGAGTTAGCGGTGGGCCAGCGGGTAGGTGAAGAGCGCCAGATGGGCGAAGTTGAAGGCGAAGTGGATCAGGATGGCCACGGAGAGTCGCCCACTGAGCTGGAATGCCAAGCCGTAGCAGCAGCCTGCCAGGGTCGCAAACAGCGCCAGCAGCGGGCCACCGGGCAGGTGGATGGCTCCGAACAGTAGCGCGGCCACGACGATGCCAATCCAGGGGCGGTAACGCTCGGTCAGCCCCTGCTGGATCGCGCCACGAAACAGCGCCTCTTCCGCCACGCAGGTGAACAGCAGATTGTTGAGTGCAAACAGCCACCACCAGTGGGGCAGACCCACTTCCGGTTTCAGTGCCCCCAACTGCCAGGCGATGACCAGCAGGGCACCCAGCGGCAGCAGCAACAGGGCCAAAGGGCGCCAGCGGATGGCGCCCCCCTTGCCCAGCAGCATCGGGCAGGCCAGCAGCAAGCCAAAGAGCAGCAGCGGCTTGTCTAGGTTCAGATACATGTTGAACGGCATGCTGGCGGGGCCTGCCAGCGCCTGATCCAGCACCTTGAGATTGTTGAAGCCGGGGATGAGGTGCAGGGTCAGCGCAATCGCCCAGAGGATCAGCACCACTCTGGCCGCCATCGCCCGGCGGGCGGGGAGGGTTGGCGTACGCCACGCCAGCAGTAATCCTGCGACCGAGACCAGCAGGGCGGGTAGCGTCATTCGGTCAAGCCACAGTGCCAGCAGCAGGGAGAGTCCCAGCAGAGCAAAGGCGGGAAGACGCTGGCGGAAGAGGGCAAGCAGCACGGCCAGCGCCAGCGCGCCCCAGATAAATGAGTCGGTAAGGGGTAACATTGGATCTCCTTGATCGAGGCAGGCGGCAACCTTAACAAGTGGGCGTCAGCAGGACAACCGCGCAGGAGGTGGTCGGATCCCTTCTCTATACTCATCAGCAGGGTAAAGGGAGAGCAGCTGATGAAGCACTGTCTGTGGTTGTTGTATTGTTGGTGTGTCTGGCTGCAGGCGGCACCCTTGCTGCTGGTGACCGGTGAGTTCACCCCTTATACCGGCAAGGCACTGCCTGAAGGCGGCGAGAGCACCCGGCTGGTGACGACCCTGCTGCAAGAGGCCGGGTATCGGGAGATCCAGGTCGACTACCTGCCCTGGCCCCGCGGCTATCAGTTGACCCGCAATGGGTTGGTCGCGGCCACCTTCCCCTACGCCTGGACTGCCGAGCGGGCCAAGCTCTTCCACTACAGCGCTCCCATTCATATAGATCGCCTCTCCTGGTTTACCTATCGGGGGAGCGAGGCCATTCAGGCTGGCCGCTGGCAAGGGTTGCGTGTCTGTATTCCGCTGGGGTGGAGTACCAGCCATGCCGACGGGGTGATCAAGCGTTTCGGGCTGGATCTGCAGCGCCCCAAGACCCTGGCACAGTGCCTGCAATTGCTGGATCGCAAACGGATCGATCTGCTGCCGATGAACGAGACGGTGACCCGGGATGCCAGCCGTCAGTTGTTTGGCGACCCCTGCCATCTGCAGGCATTGCCCCACTTTCGTCAGAGCGACACCTTTTACCTGATCATTTCACGGCAGTACCCGGAGGCCGCCAGCCTGCTTGAGCGCTTCAATCATGCCCTGGCTGCTGCCCGTGCCGATGGTCGCTATGACCAACTGATCTCCCGAGCCGGAAAGGGGATCGATTGCCGTTGAGAGTGCACGGCCGGAAAACAAAAAGCCGGAGCAGTGACTCCGGCTTTCTTTTATGCCTTCAGGGGCGATTAGCGGCCTGATTCTGCGATCACGCGGGCGATGATATCGGCGCGCTTGCTGGCTTCCAGTTCGCCCAGGGCGATCAGGCCAGCCTTGAAGATGACGTTCTTCGGCAGGCTGACATCGTCCAGCGTGGCGATCGCTTCAACGTGCATGCCGTTCAGACGGCTGGCATCGCGCGGGCTCAGGTTGACCTGAGTGTTCATCACCTGCTTGCCTTTCTTCTTGGCCGGTGCAGCCGCTTTCTTGGTGGATTCCTGTTCTTCGTCTTCCGGCAGTTCGTCATCAAAATCGTAAATAGACATAGTCAATCCTGTTGAGTTAGGCAAAAGGGCACGTTTGCCCGACATTGGGTCAATCAGCCCATATCCTCGTTACGGATAAAGGCGCGCCAGGAGCCGAGCACCTGGGCAAAATCTTCCAGCCCGCACATGGCCAGCTGTTCATCATCGTAGTAGGCGAGATCGTCAAGATCCTCACCCAGCTCGATATTGAGGGCGTTGGCTTTCACCTCCGCCTCTTCATGGGTCAGCAGCAGGGAGTAGTCACCGCCGTTGAGCCGGTATTCGACTCGGGTGCGGTTGGAGAGCTGATCAATGATGGAGAAGAGCTCGTCGAGCTTCTCCTCATCCTTGCCAACCTCGTCGATCAGCCACTGACCGATGGCTTCATGGCCCATGGAGAACCGGGCGCGATAGCCACCAAACGGGTCGCGGCGAAATTCATAATCCATAGCACAGTCCAGATCGGAGGGATGGGCCATCACGGGCAGGCGGGTGCAAGCACGCAATTCCTGCTCCATGGCGGGGCACACATCGGGTAAAGTGGCCTATTCTAGCGAGCCCCCTCTCGCTTGTCTTGATGATGTGGCATCTTTGCGCCCATGTGCCCTGAATCGGCCCGTGGTGGCGCTGCCAGATCAGCCCCTTGTCCGGAGATGTTATGCAGCTAAACGATAATCTTGCCCGCCAGATCGTCGCACGGGCGATGAAGATCCTGTCGTTCTCGGTCAACGTGATGGACGAACACGGTCTCATCATTGCGTCCGGCAATCCGGAGCGGATCCATCAGCGCCACGAAGGGGCCGTGCTGGCGCTCACAGAAAACCGGGTGGTGGAGATCAGCGAAGCGACAGCCTTGCAGCTCAAAGGGGTGCGACCCGGCATCAATTTGCCCATCTCCTATCAGGGGGAGCTGATCGGGGTGATCGGCATCTCTGGCGATCCGGAGGAAGTGCGTGCTTACGCCGAGCTGGTGCGAATGACGGCAGAGCTGATCCTGGAGCAGGCGGCGCTCACCGAGCAGTTGCAGTGGGACAAGCGCCACAAGGAGGAGCTGGTGTTGCAGCTCATTCGTGGTGAGGGGCGAGTCGATCAATTGCTGCAGGCGGCCCGTTTTCTCGGACTGGATTTGGCCCAGCCTCGGGTGGTAGCCGTGCTGGCGCTGGAGGAGGCCGATCCGGCGCGTCTGCGAGAGCTGGTTCATCAGCTGGAAAATCCGGAGCGGGACAATCTGGTCGCCATCAACGGGCTCGACGAGATAGTGGTGCTCAAACCGGCGCAATTGAGTGATGGCGTCTGGCAATCGGCGCAGGAGCGCAGCCGGATCAAGCAGTTGCTGGCCCGCATTCCCCACTTCAAGGTGCATATCGCGGTGGGCGATTACTTCGCCGGGATCGACGGGCTGGCGCGCTCTTACCAGACGGCGCGAGATACCCTGCGCCGTGGCATGCGGCAGGCGCCGCGCAAGCAGGTCTACTTCTTTGAGGACTACCGTTTGCCGGTGCTGCTGGGCAGTCTGGCGGACTCCTGGCAGGCGGATCAGCTGCGCACACCGCTGCAGAAACTGGCCCGGGAAGATGGCAAGGGGGCGCTGCAGAAGACCCTGCGCCACTATTTCTTGCAGGATTGTGATCTGCATCGCTGTGCCGAAGCCCTGTTCATTCACCCTAATACCCTGCGCTATCGGCTGGGGCGGATAGAGCAGATAACCGGGTTGAATTTCAACAAGTTAGACGACAAGTTTTTGCTCTATCTCGGCCTTAATCTCGACTTGTGATTGTGAATTTAGACAAAAAAATACATTTATATGATGTGATTTTTGGCTATTCAGCCAAAGCATTCTGATTGCAGATCTCCATAATGGCGGCCACTCACTCCCATTGAAGGTGTCCGTCATGATCCCGGTTACAGCCCTTGGCGCCATCGCGGCGCTCTCCATCGCCATCATCCTCATTTTGAAGAAGGTGCCGCCCGCTTACGGCATGATCGTGGGTGCCCTGGCCGGTGGCCTGATTGGCGGTGCCGATCTGACTCAGACCGTCGCCCTGATGATCGGCGGTGCCCAGGGGATCACCACTGCGGTGATGCGGATCCTGGCGGCCGGTGTACTGGCGGGCGTGCTGATCGAATCGGGTGCCGCCACCACTATCGCCGAGACCATCGTCAAGAAACTCGGTGAAACCCGCGCCCTGCTGGCGCTGGCGCTGGCAACCCTGATCCTGACTGCGGTCGGCGTGTTCGTTGACGTGGCCGTCATCACGGTCGCCCCCATTGCGCTGGCCATTGCCCGCCGTGCCGACCTCTCCAAGGCGGCCATCCTGCTGGCGATGATCGGCGGTGGCAAGGCGGGCAACGTCATGTCCCCCAACCCCAACGCCATTGCCGCGGCTGATGCCTTCCATCTGCCCCTCACCTCTGTGATGGCGGCAGGCATCATTCCGGGTCTGTTCGGTCTGGTGATGGCCTACTGGCTGGCCAAGCGGCTGAACAACAAGGGCAGCAAGGTTGCTGCTGATGAAGTGGTGAGCTTTGCCGGTGCCAAGTTGCCGGGCTTTGCCGCCGCCATCAGCGCGCCGCTGGTCGCCATCCTGCTGCTGGCCCTGCGGCCGGTCGCCGGTATCGTGGTGGATCCGCTGATTGCACTGCCCCTCGGTGGTCTGGTTGGTGCCCTGATGATGGGTAAATTCAGCAAGGTGAACCAGTTTGCGGTCTCCGGCCTCGCCCGCATGGCGCCGGTTGCCATCATGCTGCTGGGTACCGGTACCCTGGCAGGCATCATCGCCAACTCCGGCCTGAAAGATGTGCTGATCAGCGGCCTGACCGCCTCCGGTCTGCCTTCTTACCTGCTGGCGCCTATCTCCGGTGCTTTGATGTCGCTAGCGACCGCCTCGACCACCGCCGGTACCGTGGTGGCCTCCAACGTATTCAGCTCCACCCTGATTGAACTGGGGATCAGCAGTCTGGCCGGAGCGGCGATGATCCATGCCGGTGCCACCGTGTTTGACCACATGCCCCACGGCTCTTTCTTCCATGCCACCGGTGGCAGCGTCCACATGGGGGTGGGGGAGCGTCTGAAACTTATCCCTTACGAAACAGCAGTCGGTCTGACCATTGCCACTGTCTCCACCCTGATGTTTGGCGTGTTTGGCCTCGCCTAAGGAATTGATATGAAAATTGTTATTGCCCCCGATTCATTCAAGGAGAGTCTGAGCGCCATGGCGGTGGCTGATGCCATCGAGGCCGGTTTCAAACAGGTGCTGCCGAACGCCACCTACGTCAAATTGCCGATGGCCGATGGCGGTGAAGGTACGGTGCAATCGCTGGTTGATGCCACCGGTGGCCGCATCCTGCCGGTCGAAGTGACCGCGCCCCTAGGTAACAAGGTGCAGGGCTTCGTCGGCCTGCTGGGTGATGGCGAGCGCGCCGTCATCGAGATGGCCGCCGCCTCCGGCATCCATCTGGTCGCTCCCGAGCAGCGCAATCCACTGCTCACCTCCAGCTTCGGCACCGGCGAGCTGATCCTGGCCGCGCTGGAGATGGGAGTGAAGCACCTCATCCTCGGAATCGGTGGTAGTGCCACCAATGACGGCGGTGCCGGTATGATCCAGGCGCTCGGCGGCAAGTTGCTCAAAGCCGATGGCTCAGCCATCGAGCTGGGTGGCGCCGGTCTTGCCGAACTCGCGACCATCGACCTGAGCGGTCTGGACCCGCGTCTGGGCGAGCTGGTTATCGAGGTGGCGTGCGATGTGAACAACCCGCTGTGCGGCCCGAAAGGCGCCTCCGCGGTGTTTGGCCCGCAGAAGGGGGCGACCCCGGAGATGGTGCAGCAACTCGATGCCAACCTTTCCCGTTATGCCGACTGCATCGAACAGGCGCTCGGCAAGCAGGTGAAGGATATTCCGGGGGCGGGCGCTGCCGGTGGCATGGGGGCCGCGCTGGTCGGTCTGCTTGGTGCCGAGCTCAAGCCAGGTATCCAGATCGTGATTGAAGCCCTGAAGCTGGCCGATGAAGTGGCCGATGCGGATCTGGTTATCACCGGCGAAGGTCGTATCGACAGCCAGACCATCCATGGCAAGACGCCAATCGGTGTCGCACGTTGCGCCAAGCAGTTCGGCAAGCCGGTGATCGGCATCTCCGGTTGCCTGACCGACGATTGCGGTGTGGTACATGATCACGGTCTGGACGCGGTATTCGCCGTGGTCAACCGCGCCATGTCTCTGCCGGAGGCGCTGGAGAGCGCCAGCACCAATATTCAACTCACTGCGCGCAACGTAGCGGCGCTCTATCAGCTCAAGGGCTGATCCGGTTCGGCCGATGCGCCCCATCGGCCACTCAATATCCCCGTTTGGGGCATCTCCCATCCCGCGAGATGTCTGACTGCCCTGGCACTTATTTGCCGATCCATCGTGATCGGCTCTTTTCTTTCTGCTCCTTTGTCTTGCCACACTTTTGACTCTATGGGTCAGCGCGGTTTTGATAGGCGCAAATCTCCCTTTACGGCATAGTGGTCGTACCAAGTACAAGGAGAGACTCATGTTCCTGCTGACCCTGGGGGTTGCGCTGTTTATCCTGATCCATCTCTACCCCTGTTTTGCTGTTGCCAATCGGGCGCGACTGCGCGAGCGGCTGGGTGAGAATCGCTACAAGGGGCTCTTCTCCCTGCTGGTGTTTGTCGCCATCGCCTGCATCATCGCCGGTTGGCGCTCGGCCAGCTCGCTGCCGCTCTACTTCCTGCCGGAGTGGGGGCCGATGACCATGACGGTGATGATGCCCTTTTCGCTGATCCTCTTTTTCTCCGGCCAGGGGCCCAACCATCTGCGCCGCTGGCTGGTGCATCCCCAACTGCTCGGTACCCTGCTCTGGGCGGTGGCCCATCTGCTGGTCAACAGCGAGGCGCGATCTCTGGTGCTGTTTGGCGGCATCGGGCTGTGGGCGCTGGTGAGCATGGTCTGGATTTCGGTGCGGGACTGGCAGCGATATCCCCGCCCGGCGGCTAACTGGACAGGCACTGGCATCAGCGTCGGGGCGGGCCTGGCTGCCACCGCGCTGCTGGTGTTCTGGGGCCACGGCTGGCTGACCGGCATTCCATTGCATTGAGAGTGAACTGCGGCTCTGGTAACCGCGTATGATGGACAAAACAAAAGGAGTCTTGGCGATGAAATGGTTCACTCTGTTGCTGTTATTGGGGGCTGGCGCGGCCTCTGCGGCGTGCCCCGATTATTTCAATGTGGAGATGCGGGAGCTAAACAACTCTCAGCGCCACAACCTCTGTCAGCTGACCGAGGGCAAGGTGGTACTGGTGGTCAATACCGCCTCCTACTGCGGCTACAGCGGTCAGTTTCGCGATCTGGAGAAGCTCTACCAGAGCTACAAGGATAAAGGGCTGATTATTCTGGGTTTCCCCTCCAACGATTTCTGGCAGGAGGCGGGCAACGAGACCAAGACCGCCGAGGTGTGTCGCCGCGACTATGGCGTCACCTTCCCGATGTTCAATCGGGTAGCGGTGCGGGGCTCCGATGCTGTGCCACTGTTCAAGGGGCTGGCGGCGGCCGCTGATGGGGATGAGCCGAACTGGAACTTCCACAAGTATCTGGTGGGGCGCGATGGCAAGCTGATCGCCAGCTACGGCGCCAACCAGAATCCGGCTGACGACCCCCTCAAACTGCAGATCACCCGGGCGCTGGGGCTCTGACCCTACCCCTTGGCGGGCGGCTCTGGAATAATG
>NZ_JRJY01000051.1:49657-64915 GCF_000801015.1 Aeromonas sp. ZOR0001
GGCTCCCGCCACTCAATCCGGTTATCTTGTGCTGCAACGTCTTCCTCAAATGGTGATCTTCGATGCGCTGGTGCGCGAGCAGGGGATCTCTGCCGCCGCCCGTCGTCTCGGGGTCTCCAAATCCCATATCAGCAAGCAGCTTGCGCTGCTGGAGACCACCCTTGGCGCCCAGCTGGTACAGCGCACCACCCGCCGCTTCGTCCTGACCGAGCTGGGTCAGGAGTATGCCCGTCACTGCCATGCGCTGGTGGCGGTGGCGCAGGAGGCGGACTCCATGATCGCCGAGCGGCGCGGCAAGGTGAGCGGGGTGCTCCATCTCGGGGTGGGCCAATCATTTGGTCGTCTGCACGTCATTCCTCATCTCAAGGCGTTTCAGGATCGCTATCCCGAGCTGGAGCTGGAGGTCTCGCTGTTCGACCACAGAACCAATCTGGTGGATGAAGGGCTGGATCTCTGGCTCACCACCTATGAGGACAAGCCGGAAGGGCTGGTGGGACAGCGGCTGGCCGACATTGGCTTCGTGGTGGCGGCTTCGCCGGATTACCTGCTGAGCCACGGCACGCCGCTTCATCCCAAGGATCTGGCCCAGCACAACTGCATCACTTACCAGAGTCGGGAGCGGCGCTATCACCAGTGGTCGTTTCGCCAGGGCAAGGAGCGCCAGACGGTGCAGGTGGCGGGCAACTATCGGGTGGATATGGCGGAGGCGGTACGCGATGCGGCACTGGCCGGGCTCGGCATCGCCTATATCGCCAACTACTTGCTGGACAAGGAGTTACAGAGCGGCAAGCTGATCCCGGTGTTGCCAGGGTGGCGACCGAACCAGCAGATGGCGGTACACGCCGTTTACGCTCGTCGCGAACATCTGGATCCCAAGATCCGTCTCTTCATCGATTTCCTCAAGGCCCGCTTTGGCCCCGAACCCTATTGGGAGCAGCGACTGGCCCCCTGGCTTGGGGGGAAATTGTCCGGCGGTGAGGAATGATTGTTTCCATATAAGAACTCTCGATTTCTCCTGATACTAAAATCGAACCAAATCAGCCAGTTGGCGCAACCGATATCGTGCAAACGTTTTTTCTAACAGGCTTGTAACCAAGCGGACTTGCAGTGACGGGGTGAGAGGCGCAGAATCCGCGCCCATCTTTTGCCCCACCTGATGGAGTCCCTATGATTGCCCTGCTCGGCATCCTGAGTATCCTGGCGCTTGCCGTCATCTGCTCTGATAATCGTCGTCGTATCCCGTTGCGAACAGTTGGCCTTGCCCTCTGCCTGCAAATCATGTTTGCCGGTCTGGTGCTCTGGCTGCCTGCCGGTCAGCACGTGCTGAACGGGGTCAGCGAGAGCGTAAGCAGCGTGATCGGTTATGGTCAGGAGGGGATCGCCTTCCTGTTCGGTGATCTGGCCAAGTTCAAGCTGGGCTTCATCTTTGCCTTCAACGTGTTGCCGGTCATCATCTTCTTCTCCGCGGTGATCGCCATCCTCTACCACATCGGCATCATGCCGCGGGTGATCGCCCTGCTGGGTGGTGGCTTGCAGAAATTGCTGGGCACCGGCCGTGCCGAGAGCCTTTCCGCGACCGCCAACATCTTCGTCGGCATGGTAGAAGCGCCGCTGGTGGTCAAACCCTACCTCTCCAAGATGTCCGATTCCCAGTTCTTCGCTGTGATGAGCTGTGGTCTCGCCTCCGTCGCCGGTGGCACCCTGGTGGGCTATGCCAGCCTCGGGGTTGAGCTGAAATACCTGATCGCTGCCGCCTTCATGTCGGCCCCTGCCGGTCTGGCGATGGCCAAAATCCTGGTGCCGCCGGGAGCTGAAGAGGTCGATCACCATCAGGATGTGGAGATCCCCCGCGCCACCAACGTGATTGAAGCGGCGGCCGATGGCGCCATGTCCGGCCTCAATATCGCGGTGGCGGTCGGTGCGACCCTGCTGGCCTTCGTTGGTGTGATCGCCATGCTGAATGGTCTGCTCGGCTGGGCTGGCGATCTGGTAGGACTGGATCTGAGCTTCCAGATCATTCTGGGCTGGCTGTTTGCCCCCGTCTCCTGGCTGATCGGGGTACCCTGGGATCAGGCACAAGCCGCTGGCGCCCTGATTGGTACCAAGATCGTGGTCAACGAGTTCGTCGCCTTCATCGGTCTGGTGCAGGATCAGACCCTGAGCGAGTCGAGCAAGGCCATCGTGACCTTCGCCCTGTGCGGCTTTGCCAACATCTCCTCAATGGCGATCCTGATCGGCGGTCTGGGCTCCATGGTGCCGGAGCGCAAATCCTTCATCGCCCGTTACGGCATGCGCGCCATTCTCTCCGGCGTGCTGGCGAACCTGATGAGCGCCTGTCTGGCCGGTCTGTTCCTCGCCATGTAACAGTCGCGGTACGGAATAGATGTAACAAGGGCGCCCTGATGGCGCCCTTGTCATATGGATAAAATGAAGCCCCGGCCTTGGTCGGGGCTTCTTGTTGCTGCTCAGTCGACGTAGAAGGTCTGCTGGAAGCTGAGGTTCTGTTGCTGCCCGCCGCCCATGATCTTCAGGGTGAACTGATAGGTATCTTCGTTGCGGTAGGGGAGGGTCGCCAGATAGTAGATGGCATCCCCCTCTTTTACCTCCTGAAAGTTCAGGGTGCGGATGGTGCCGGTCAGGTTCTTGGCCTCACCGGTGATCCCTACGGCTTGCGCCACTTTCTGCTTGTCCTGTACCGCGATATTGATGATGGCGTTGTAGCGGCTGCGCTCCAGTCCATACGCCTTGGCGACTTCTGGTGTAAGGAAGCTGGAGTTGAAGGCGTTGTAGTGCACCAACCAGGGCCCCAGCTCCTTCATCTGTTCTGCCTTGAGCGGCAGGGTCATCAGCAGTGCCAGCAGGCCACTCATCCAGGCTGTTTTCATCTGTCATCCCTCTCATATCTACGGTTGGCGCAGGCCGATTCATTCAGCCTTGCGTGTCATTCAGCAGTGCACTCACTTCTTGCGGCAACTGTTTGGGGCTGTCGATGGCGACGGTTTTGTGTCGCCCCAGCTCGCCCCGCACTATGGTTACCTGGCCCTTGGCCACCTTGAACTGCTTGGCCAGAAACTTGATCAGATGGCTGTTGGCCTGGCCATCGACGGGCGGCGCCGTGATGGCCACTTTCAGCTCTTCGCCATGCAATCCGATGATCTGATCCCGACTCGCCTTGGGCTGGATCACCAGATGCAGTACCAGTTCATCCCCTTGTTGCAGGACGGCTGGCATCAAATCATCCACCACAGCTGGCCGAACAGGTCACCCAGCAGGTAGTTGATGGCTTGCAGGCCGATAAAGGCGACCAGCACCGAGAGATCCAGCCCGCCCAGTGCCGGCAGTACGCGACGAATAGGGGCGAGGAACGGCTCGGTCAGCTGATGCATCACGTATTCGATGGGGTTGCGGCCCTGGCTGACCCAGCTCAGGATGGCGCGGATCAGCAGTACCCAGAAGATCATCGAGCCCGCTTTCTTCAGCACGGTCAGCGCGGCGAACAGGCTGATGCTGAGCCAGTCCGCCAGCAGTACGTTCATGCTCTTGAGCAGGGCCAGCTTGGCGAAGGCGATGGCCAGCGCCAGCACCACGGAGGCGAGATCGATGCCGCCCAAGCCCGGGATAACGCGGCGCAGCGGGATCACCAGCGGATTGGTCAGCTTGACCACCATCTGGCTCATCGGGTTGTAGAAGTCGGCACGGGCCCACTGCAGCCAGACGCGCAGCAGGATCACCATCAGGTAGAGATCGAAAACGGTGTTAATCAGAAAGTAAGCAGTGTTCATCTGGGCTCCTGTTAGAAGAGGGTTTCCATTTCTGTGGCGCGAGCAACGGCCGCCTGCATGGCTTGCGCAGTCAGCGGCATCAGCCCCTGCTGCTGGAATGTCTTGATGGCTTCGGCTGTGGTGCCGCCCTTGCTGGTCACCTGCTCACGCAGGGTTTGCAGCGACAGCTCGGGATTTTGCTCCACCATGGCTGCTGCACCGAGGGCGGTTTGTTGAACCAGTTGGCGTGCCTGCTCGGGCGAGAAGCCCAGTGCCTCCGCCTCTTCGGCGATGGCCTGCATAAAGAGGAAGAAGTAGGCCGGGGCACTGCCCGCTGCGGCGATGACGCCGTTGATGCCAGACTCCTGCTCTACCCAGAGGGTCTTGCCGACCGCCTGCATCATCTGCTCGGCAAAGTCACGATCCACGGCGGCAATCTGTTCGGGTGCATAGAGACCGGTCATGCCCAGACCCAGCAGGGCCGGGGTATTGGGCATGGTGCGGATGATGCGGTCGTGGCCACCGGCCATCTCGCCAAGGCGCGCCACCTTGATACCGGCCGCGATGGAGATGAGCAGCTTGCCCTCAAGGGATCCCAGCTCGGCAACCAGCGCTGCCAGCATGCCGGCCATCAGCTGCGGCTTGACTGCCAGCACGATCACTTCGGCGCCTCGGGCTGCCTCGGCATTACTCTGGGTGATGCGAATGCCATGTTCCCTCGCCAGCGCCTCCAGCTTGGGCTGGCTCGGGTTGGCAGCAGTGATCTGCCCGGCGGGATAACCCGCCTTGACCAGTCCGGCGATGATACTGCGGCTCATGTTGCCCGCGCCGATAAAGGCCAGCGTTCTATGCTGCATCAGATGCTCCTGTAGCACATGGGGTCGCGGCGGGGTGGGTGCTGCCTGCACCACCAGACGCCAGAATTTGGTGTTCCATCAAACGCTCCTGTTGATGAAGTCGCGGCAAGAAGCGGACGTATGGGTTATCCGCTGGCCTTGCCTATGAGTAGTCACGGGCGCCGAAGATGGCGGTGCCGACCCGCACCATGGTGCTGCCGTGGGCTATCGCCAGTTCAAGATCCTCGGTCATCCCCATCGAGAGGGTATCCACCGTGGGGTATTGTCGCGCAAGCTCGGTGAACAGAGTCTGCATACGGGTCATTTGGGTGGCCAGTACGCTCTCGTCACTGGTGTGCTCGGGAATGGCCATCAGTCCCCGCAGCACCAGTCGCTCACTGTGGGAGACCAGCCCGGCAAGGCGGAAAATCTCTTGTTCCGACGTTCCGGATTTGCTGCTCTCTCCGCTAATATTGATTTGCAGACAAACATTTAGCGGTGCCATGCTGGCGGGACGCTGGTTGTTGAGGCGGTCGATCAGCTTGTCCCGATCCACGCTCTGTACCCAGTCAAACCGTTCGGCGACCAGTTTGGATTTGTTCGATTGCAAAGGGCCGATAAAGTGCCACTCTATGTCGCTATATTCCGGCTGCTGGCGCAAGGTATCGATCTTGGCCGCCGCTTCCTGAGCGTAGGATTCGCCAAAGCAGCGCTGACCTGCGGCATGGGCAGCCATTATGGCCTCGACCGGCTTGGTCTTGCTCACGGCCAGCAGGCGGATCTGCTGCAGGTTGCGGCTCGCCCGTTTGGCGGCTTTGGCAATACGTTCCTTTACCTGAAACAGGTGCTGGGCAATCTGGTTCATATTTCGTTAGTGATCTTGTGATGGGAGAATGACAAGTCTATGGATATCACAGAGTTATTGGCTTTCAGTGTAAAGCATAAAGCCTCGGATCTACACCTCTCGGCCGGGGTTCCCCCGATGATCAGGGTTGATGGTGAGGTTCGCAAGATCAATTTGCCCGCCCTGGAACACCGGGAAGTGCATGCCCTCATTTACGACATCATGAACGACCATCAGCGCAAGGAGCTGGAGGAGAACTTCGAGGTCGACTTCTCGTTCGAGGTACCCAATCTGGCCCGTTTCCGGGTCAACGCCTTCCAGCAGGCGCGCGGCTCGGGCGCGGTATTTCGTACCATCCCCAGCACGGTGCTGAGCCTCGAAGATCTCGATGCGCCGGAGATCTTCCGCAAGATCGCCGAGTTCCCGCGGGGTCTGGTGTTGGTGACCGGCCCGACCGGTTCTGGTAAGTCGACCACCCTGGCGGCCATGGTCAACTACATCAACGAGAACTTCCATCACCATATCCTCACCATCGAAGACCCCATCGAATTCGTCCACGAGAACAAGCGCTGTCTGGTGAACCAGCGGGAAGTGCACCGCGATACCAAGAGCTTCAGCAACGCCCTACGCTCGGCCCTGCGGGAAGACCCGGACATCATTCTGGTGGGCGAAATGCGCGACCTTGAGACCATTCGTCTGGCCATGACTGCCGCTGAAACCGGCCACCTAGTGTTTGGCACCCTGCACACCTCGTCGGCGGCCAAGACCATCGACCGTATCATTGACGTCTTCCCCGGCGCGGAGAAGGACATGGTGCGCTCCATGCTCTCCGAATCCCTGCGGGCGGTCATCTCCCAGACCCTGCTCAAGCGCATTGGCGGCGGCCGGGTGGCGGCCCACGAGATCATGATGGGCATTCCGGCGGTGCGTAACTTGATCCGGGAGGACAAGATTGCCCAGCTCTACTCGGTGATCCAGACCGGGATGACCCACGGCATGCAGACCATGGATCAGAGCCTCAAGCAGCTGGTGAGTCGTGGCGTGGTGGCATCCCTCGATGCCAAGGCCAAGGCCGTCGATCCCAACAGCATTTAAGAGACTCGCACCCAGGGAGGGATAGATGATGAATCTGGATGATCTGCTGAGCGAGCTGGTCGAGCGAAAGGGGTCGGATCTGTTTGTGACGGTGGGCTCGCCGCCCACCCTCAAGGTGAATGGCCATCTTGTGTCGCTAGGAGGTGAGGCGCTCGACAAGAAGGGGGCACTGACGCTGGTCAGGGATACCCTCAGCAGCGATCACTTCGAGCGCTATATCCGCACCAAAGAGGCCAACTACGCGATCTATCGCGAAGCGCTTGGCCGTTTTCGGGTCAGTGCCTTCTGGCAGCAGGAGCTGCCCGGCATGGTGGTGCGGCGTATCGAGACCCGCATTCCCACCTTTGAAGATCTGCAGCTACCCAAGATCCTGCAAGACGTGGCGATGGCCAAGCGGGGGCTGGTGCTGTTTGTCGGCGCCACCGGGGCGGGCAAATCGACTACCCAGGCGGCGATGATCGGCTATCGCAACCAGCATGCCGATGGTCACATTCTGACGGTGGAAGATCCGGTGGAGTTCGTCCATCAGCATGGTCGTAGTCTGGTGACCCAGCGAGAGGTGGGGATCGACACCGAGTCGTTCGATGTGGCGCTGAAAAGCTCGCTGCGTCAGGCTCCGGACGTGATCCTGATCGGCGAGATCCGCAGTCAGGAGACCATGGAGTTTGCCCTGCAGTTCGCCGAGACGGGACACCTTTGTCTCGCCACTTTGCATGCCAACAATGCCAACCAGGCGCTGGATCGCATCCTCCATCTGGTGCCGCAAGACAAACACCGCCAGTTCCTGTTCGATCTCTCTTTCAACCTCAAGGCCATCGTCGCCCAGCAGCTGGTGCCGAGTATGGATGGCAAGCGGCGCTGCGCTGCGTTCGAGATCCTGCTCAATACCCCGCTCATCACCGACATCATCCGCAAGGGGGAGATGCATCGCCTCAAGGAGGTGATGACCAAATCGACCGAGCTGGGTATGCAGACCTTCGATCAGGCGCTCTTCAGCCTGTTCTGCGCCGGCCAGATTGGCTACAGTGAGGCACTCGCCCACGCCGACTCGGCCAACGACCTGCGACTGCTGATCAAGCTCTCCGGTCGCGAACGGCTCGGCACCGGCACGCTGGACAATGTGACGCTGGATGAATGAATCATGGGGCCGCTCTGCCGTTCGGCCCCTCGCCATAAAGGAACGTTATGCTGATTGTGGTTTCCCCGGCCAAGACGCTGGATTACGAGTCACCACTGGTGACACCCCGTTTCACCCAACCCGAGCTGCTGGATCACTCCGCCGAACTGATTAGCCGGGCCCGCCAACTGAGCCCGGACCAGATCGCCACTTTGATGAAGATCAGCGACAAGCTGGCCGGTCTCAATGCCGCCCGTTTTGCCGAGTGGCAGCCAGATTTCACCCCCGCCAATGCCCGTCAGGCGCTGCTGGCCTTCAAGGGGGATGTCTACACCGGTTTGGCGGTGGAGGATTTTAGCGAGGCCGATTTTGACTTCGCTCAGGCACACCTGCGGATGCTCTCCGGCCTCTATGGCGTGTTGCGTCCCCTCGACCTGATGATGCCCTACCGGCTGGAGATGGGGACCAAGCTCGACAATAGTCGCGGCAAGGATCTTTACCAGTTCTGGGGGGAGGTGATCACTCACCATCTCAATGACGCGCTGGCTGCGCAGGGGGATGAGGTGCTGATCAATCTGGCCTCCGACGAGTATTTCAAGTCGGTACGACCCAAGAGCCTGAAAGGGCGGATTGTCACACCGGTGTTCAAGGATGAGAAGAGCGGCCAGTTCAAGATCATCAGCTTCTACGCCAAGAAGGCGCGCGGCATGATGGCTCGCCACATCATCAAGCACCGTCTGACCGAGGTGGAGCAGCTGACCGGTTTCAACGCCGAGGGCTACTACTTCGTACCGGAAGAGTCGGACGCCAATACCCTGATGTTTAAACGCGCCGAAAATTAATTAAAAAAAGAGGGAACCAATCTTTCGACCCGTGGGTCTGAATATGTGAATCCTCTGTTGTAAGCACTTTTTATTCGCCGACGTTTGATACGTCGGCTTTTTTATTGCCGTTTTTATTGTCCATCGATTGCCTTCGCCGGGACTATGTGGTTCAGATAGACTCAAGACAGGGAGCGAGTCGTCGTGAGGTGAATATGGAACAGAAAAATGCCATTCGGCAGGTTGCCGTACCTTGGGCTCCGTCCCGCCAGCTCCCACCTGGGCTGGTCGTTGCCGAGCTGCATCAGGATCTCTGGAGCGACTCTCTGACCATCATGCTGGGGCGGGCACGCAGCATCGATCTGCCCCCGCAAATCCTCTGCCGGGTCTATTTTCGCCATATCTATGCCCTGCGGGTCATCGAGGATTGCGATCTGGCCGAGGGGAAGGATAGCCACGCCATCGAAGAGCAGATCCAGCTCATCACTCCATCCCGTTTTGCCAGCTGGTTCCATCAGGAGTCGGACGGCCTGCATCTGGATGAAGATCTGCAGCACTATCGCATCTCGACCTGGGATTATTGTGCCGATGTGCTGACCTCCTCGGCGCCGGAGCTGCAGTTCCTGCCCCAGAGCGAGTAGCCAGCTGTTACGTCAGAGGCGAAGGATGATCCTTCGCCTCTGGGTTTTTGGGCTGGTGCAGATTTTGTGGCGTTCAGGCCATTCAGCTTGGGTGGTGGCCTGTTGTGTCGGCACAAAAAAAGCGCCTCAGAGGAGGCGCGGGGAAAAAGACAGATTGGAAGCGTCACATGGGTGCTACTTGAATCAGCGAATGAGCCGTGCCATTCAAGTATGGAGTCATCATGCCAAGCTCAATCTGAAGTAGTTCTGAGGCGATTCTTCATTTTCTGTTCATCTTGTCAGCAAAGCGTGGCCACTGATTGAAATCCTTTTCATTCTGGTCGCGATATTGTCCCGTTCCTTTCCGGGGCGGTCATCGTCTCATGGGGCCAGCTCGAATGCTGTGCCAACCTGTTCCAGTGCCAGCAACCAGCGCTTGATGGGAATGCCGCCAGCATAGCCGGTCAGCTCGCCGCTGCGTCCGATCACTCGATGGCAGGGTACTATGATGCTCAGCGGATTGCGCCCATTGGCAGCGCCCACCGCCCGCACTGCCTTGGGATTGCCGATAGCCTGGGCAATCTCGAGATAGCTCACGGTCTCGCCATAGGGGATATCGCACAAAGCGTTCCACACCGTTTGCTGGAACGGGGTGCCCTTCGCTGCCATGGGCAGATCGAACTGCTGCAATTTTCCGGCGAAATAGGCGTTGAACTGGGCGAGATAGGGGGTCAGCGCCTTGTCATCCCGTTGCCAGTCAGTTTGCGGCATTACAGGCCGCTCTCCGTGCATGAACTCCACGTGGCGCAGGCCATCCTGATCGATGGCGACCAGCAGCGGGCCGCGGGCGCTGTCGCAAAAACTGTATCTCATCGGCGGACATCCTTTGGGGGTTGGCTCAGTCCAGAACCGGTTTGCCGCGGGCGGACTTGATATCCCCCTTGCGTTTCTTGGCATCGACCCGTTTGCGCTGGGAGCTGCGGGTTGGCTTGGTGGCATGGCGGGCCTTGGGGCGCCAGGCTGCTTTTTTCAGCAACTCCACCAGACGGCTCATCGCCTCCTTGCGGTTCATGTCCTGGCTGCGATGGCTCTCGACCCGGATCAGGATAAAGCCGTCGTGTACCCGGCTGTCGCTCAGCTTGTCGAGACCCTCCTTGTAGAGGGGCGTCAGGCTGGGAGAGTTGCGGTAATCGAAGCGCAACCAGACGGCGGAGTCGGTCTTGTTGACGTGCTGTCCACCGTTGCCCTGTGCCCGCATGGTCTGAAATTGCAGCTCATGCCAGGGAATCGTGACGCTGTTGGAGATAACTAACATGCTGTTTTGCTCTTGTTTGGTGCATACCCGCTGACCGCTGCAGCATGGTGCCTCATTATGGGGCGTGCTGGCCGGTTATGGGGATGTGCCTGGCGAATGGCGCCGGTATTAAACTCTATCTATATGAAATAAAACAATAAAAATACTTGGCATAAGAATTGAAACCCGATTCATGACACACCATGGATTGGGAGCAACCAGATGAAGCTGATTAGTGCGATTATCAAACCGTTCAAGTTGGACGATGTCCGCGAGGCTATTGCCAACCTGGGGGTGGAAGGGCTGACCGTGTCCGAGGTCAAGGGGTTTGGCCGCCAGAAGGGACACACCGAATTATACCGGGGAGCCGAGTATCAGGTCGACTTCCTGCCCAAGGTGAAGCTGGAGATTGCTACCGCTGATGATAACGTGGAAGGGGTGATCGAGGCGATCTGCAAGGCGGCCTATACCGGCAAGATCGGTGACGGCAAGATCTTTGTCTACGACTTGCTGCAGGCGGTGCGCATCCGCACCGGCGAGAGTGACGACGAGGCGCTGTGATGAACCGCATCCGTGACGTACAGATTTGTTGACCTCCCGATGTCGGGAATTCCCGATGGCGTGAGCGCTTATTGAAGCCTGATCAACATAACGTTTTGCTCAGAAGAGGCCGAATGGGATTCCATCCGGCCCTTTTCATTTATGGGCGATTAAATATGTGATGTGGCGACGGCGAGCTTTCTTGATCCGCTTATAAGATGTATGCAGAATGCAAACGGAAATCGTTATCACTCTGTATAGCTAATCAAGGAATGGATGATGAAAATGAAGATGTTGGCACTGGCTTTCTCTGCGTTGGCAGCTCAGTCGGCATTGGCGGCCGGGGAAGTGAATGTCTACTCCAACCGGCAGGATGAGCTGATCAAGCCCATCATCCAGCAGTTCGAGAAGGAATCTGGCATCAAGGTGAACGTGGTGTTCGCCAAAGAGGGATTGAACGAGCGTCTGGAGCGGGAAGGCAAGCTCTCTCCGGCCGACCTGATGCTGACCGTCGATATCAGCCGTCTGACCGATCTGGTGGACAAGGGGCTGGTACAGCCGGTGGATAGCAAGATCCTGCAGGAGAACATCCCCGCTATCTATCGTGATCCGGAGAATCGCTGGTTCGCGCTGACCACCCGGGTTCGCGCCATCTACTCCAGCAAGGAGCGCCTCGGCAAGCTCGATACCATCAGCTACGAAGATCTGGCCAAACCGGAATTCAAAGGGAAAATCTGCACCCGCAGCGGCAAGCATGAGTACAATGTGGCGCTGGTCTCCTCCATGATTGCCCATCACGGCATGGCCGAGACCAAAACCTGGTTGGAAGGGGTCAAGGCCAACCTGGCGCGCAAGCCGCAGGGCAACGACCGGGATCAGGTCAAGGCGATCAAGGATGGTATCTGTGACGTGTCGCTCGGCAACAGCTATTATCTGGGCGCCATGTTGAAAGATCCTGCTCAGAAGTCCTGGGCGGATGCGGTCTATATCAACTTCCCGAACCAGGCTGACCGCGGTGCCCACGTCAACGTGAGTGGCGTGGCCATGACCAAATATGCCAAGAACAAGGCCGAGGCCCAGAAGCTGATGGAGTTTCTGGCTGGCGACACCGCCCAGCACATGTATGCGGACGTGAACGCCGAATATCCGGTCAAGGCCGGAGTCGAGCCTTCCGCCATGGTCAAGTCCTGGGGCAGTTTCAAGTCTGACGCACTACCGGTCAGCGATTACGCCAAGCACCGCAAGGACGCCTTGCAGTTGCTGGATGAAGTGAAGTTCGACTTGTAATCAGATGGGGCCAACGGCCCCATCAACATCTGTGGTCTCATGAAAAATTTTGGATGGATGACCGGCAGCTGGGCCACCGCCCTGCTGCTGGGTTTACCGGTTATAGCCCTGCTTTTCTCTGCCTTTTCGGCTGAGGGGGAGCTGTTTCGCCACCTCGCCGATACCGTGCTGCTCGATTATCTGGGCAATACCCTGGGGCTGGTGGTCGGCGTGGTGCTGCTCAGCCTGCTGTTTGGCGTACCCACCGCCTGGCTGGTGGCCATGTGTCAGGTGCCGGGGCTCCGTGCCCTGCAGTGGGCCTTGATGCTGCCGATGGCCATGCCCTCCTATATCGTCGCCTACGTCTATACCGACCTGCTCGACTACTCGGGCCCGCTGCAGGCCGGGTTGCGAGCACTCTTTGGCTGGAACAGCCCTGCCGATTACTGGTTTCCTGCCATTCGCTCCCTTGGTGGTGCCGCCTGGGTGCTGGCGCTGGTGCTGTTCCCCTATGTCTATCTGCTGACCCGCGCCTCTTTTCTCGAGCAGTCAGTCAGCCTGATCCACTCCAGCCGCCTGCTCGGCTGCACCCCGTGGCAGAGCTTTCGTCGCCTCAGTCTGCCGCTGGCGCGCCCCGCCATCATGGTGGCGGTATCGCTGGTGGCCATGGAGACGCTGGCCGATTTCGCCACCGTCCACTTCTTTGCCATCAACACCCTGACCACGGCGGTCTATGACACTTGGCTCGGCTATGGCAGTCTGGCCACCGCGGCGAAACTATCCTGCCTGATGTTGCTGGCTGTGGTGCTGTTGAGCGCGCTGGAGCGCCGCTCGCGCAGTCGGCAGCAGGTGTTCCAGAAGTCCATGGGCCATGAGCAGCCGCTGCGCTATCCGCTCAAGGGGATGAGCCGCTGGCTGGCGGGTCTCTGGTGCTGGGGGCTGGTGCTGGCCGGTTTCGCTCTGCCGTTCATCATCCTGCTCGATTACGGGGTGCGCTACTTCGAGTTGTCGTGGACGCCGGAGTTTGTCCGCTTTGCCGGAAACAGCTTGGCTATCTCGGCGCTGACCGCCCTGCTGGCGATGGGCATCGCCCTGCTGCTCGGCTTCTTCCGCCGCCTCGATGGCGGGATCAAGAGTCTGCTGCCTCTGCGCATCGCCGCCATGGGCTACGCCATGCCGGGTACCGTGCTCGCCATCGGCGTGCTGGTGCCGCTTACCGCCCTCGATTTTGCCATCAACGATCTGGCCGATTGGCTCGGGCGTCAGGGGCCGGGCTTGCTGCTGACCGGCACCATCACCGCCATCGTGTTCGGTTATCTGGTGCGCTTCGTGGCCATCGCCATCGGCTCGGTGGAGAGCAGCATGGGTAAGATCTCCCCCAGCCTCGACATGGCGGCCCGCTCTCTGGGGCAAGGGGATGGCGCCATGCTGCGCCGGGTCCATCTGCCGCTGGTGCGCCGTGGTCTGTTTGCCGGTGCCATGCTGGTATTCATCGAATCCATGAAGGAGCTGCCCGCCGCTCTGCTGCTGCGACCGTTCAACTTCGATACCCTGGCGACCCACGTCTACCAGTTCGTCTCGGACGAGATGCTGGAGCGCGGCGCGCTGGGGGCTATCGTCATTGTGCTGGTGGGGCTGTTGCCGCTGATCTGGGTCAACCGCAGTCTGGACAGTCCGGGCCACTGAGTCGCCGCGTCGGTCAATGAAATTGCATGCGGTGTGCTGAACCGAAAGGCAGCGCGCCGCCAGAAACGAGAGGAAGTCAGCCTTGTCCTGTTTGCAGGTTGAAAATGTCAGCTGCCGTTACAACGGCCGCAATGTGCTGGAGCAGCTCTCCCTGACGGTGGCAGAGAACGAGATCGTCTGCCTGCTGGGAGCCAGTGGCTGCGGCAAAACCACGTTGCTCAAGGCCATCGCCGGGCTGCTGCCGTTGGCAGAGGGCTCTATTCGCCTCGGCGATACCCTGCTCGACGGGCCGGGTGCCAGCGTGCCGCCCGAGGCGCGCAACATCGGCATGATCTTTCAGGATTACGCCCTCTTTCCCCACCTGACGGTGGCCGACAATGTCGGCTTTGGCCTGACCAAACTCGATCGCCGCGCCCGCCAGCAGCAGGTGGACGAGGCGCTGGCGCTGGTCAATCTGCAGGGACTGGGGGATCGCTATCCGCACCAGCTCTCCGGTGGTCAGCAGCAGCGGGTAGCCATCGCCCGGGCGCTGGTGTGCAAGCCGCGGCTGATGCTGCTGGATGAGCCCTTCTCCAACATCGATACCCAGGTGCGGATGAAGCTGATCCTCGAGATCCGCGCCCTGCTCAAGCAGCAGGGGGTCGGCGCCATCTTCGTCAGCCACAGCAAGGAGGAGGCGTTCGCCTTCGCCGATCGGCTGGCGCTGTTTCGCGCCGGTCACATCGAGCAGGTGGGCCAGTCGGAGCAGCTCTATCGCCGCCCGCAAAACCGCTTCGTGGCGGAGTTTCTCGGCGGGGTCAACTATCTGGCTGCCGAGGTGGTGGACAGCCACTGCGTGCAGACGGCGCTCGGGGTCATCTGTGGCAGCGAGCCCCATGGCCAGGTGGTGGGCGAGCAGTTGCAGCTGATGCTCAGACCCCAGCAACTGCTGCTGGAGAGCGCCGCAGATGGGGAGCTCAAGGTGGTGGAACAGCAGTTCCTCGGCCACCACTGCCGGGTGCTGTTCGAGTGTGGCGATCTGCAGCTGGAGGCGAGCATTGGCGAGCCCCTTGATGGGATGCGGGCACGGATCAAGGTCGCTCCCCATGGATTGGTGTTGTTTGACCCTTTGCCCTGAACGCGTGATATCGTCGTGAAATCAAAGAACTGGATCCACTCTGGTTTATAATCGCGCAACGCAAATAGCCCGTAACGCTAACGCCTACTCAGGGGAGAGATATATGAAAGCCCAAGCCGGGATCTGCGCAGAGCCGAATCTGCACGCCCTCTATCTGATGTTCAATCGTACCGGCGATGCCGCCGAACTGGTCGGCCGTCTGGCCAAACTGCCCGCCCTGTGGCAGGCGGTCGCCGCCGATTTCCCCGATGCCGGTTTCAG
>NZ_JRJY01000051.1:65025-70744 GCF_000801015.1 Aeromonas sp. ZOR0001
GTCTGGTTGCCGTTGGCGCCGATGCCTGGGATGGTCTCTACCCTGCCGCCCGTCCGCCCCAGTTCCGCAGCTTTATGGCGCAATCCGCCAACGGTCAGGAAGCCCCCAACACCCCGTTTGATCTCTTTATTCAGCTGCGCGCCGATCGGGTGGATGTGCTGCACCACGCCGGTCACCGTGTAATGGCGCTGCTGGCCGGACTGGTCGAGCTGGCCGAAGAAGTGCGCGGTTTCCGCAATCTGGATTTCCGTGACCTGACCGGTTTCGTCGATGGCACCGAGAACCCGCAGGATGAACACCGTGCCGAAGTGGCGTTGCTGGCCGATGGCGAGTTTGCCGGTGGCTCCTACATTCACGTCCAGCGCTGGGTCCACGCCATGAGCGACTGGGAGAAGCTGGCGCAGAAAGAGCAGGAAGACATTATCGGTCGTACCAAGCCCGACAATATCGAGTATGAATCTGCCGCAAAGCCGCTGACCGCCCACATCAAGCGGGTCAATCTCAAGACCCCGAAAGGGGAGTCCATGGAGATCCTGCGCCAGAGCATGCCCTGGGGCACCATGACCGAGCAGGGGCTCTACTTCATCTCCTGCTGCCGCACACCGCAGCACTTCAACGCCATGCTGGCCAGCATGTACAAGGGGGAGGGCAGCCACTTCGACCACCTGCTGCGTTTCACCAAAGCAGTGACCGGCGCCGCCTTCTTCGCCCCATCGGAAGGTTTTCTGATGGCGCAGGGCAAATAAGCCCGCCTGACGAAGACTCAGAAAACAAAATCCCGGCCTTGGCCGGGATTTTTCGTTCTGGCGTGACCGCGATGAGGCGGTGGCTGCCATTACGGCGTCTGTTCGAACAGCTCGAGGGCGGAGAGGTAGAGCTCTTCGATATCGGTGTCGCTGGTCGGGGTGATGAAGATGGTGTCATCACCGGCGATGGTGCCGAGGATCCCCTCTGCCTTGCCGAGGGAGTCGAGCAGGCGGGCGATCAGCTGGGCTGCACCCGGGCTGGTGTGGATCACCACCAGTGCGCCGTTGTGATCGACGTCCAGTACCAGATTCTTGAGCGGGCTGGAGGTGGTGGGCACGCCCAGTTCCACCGGCAGGCAGTAGACCATCTCCATCTTGGCATTGCGAGTGCGAACGGCGCCGAAGCGGCTCAGCATGCGCGATACCTTGGACTGGTTGATGTTCTCGAAGCCCAGCTCTTGCAGGGCGGTGACGATTTCTGCCTGGGAGCCAAAGCGCTCTTCTTTCAGCAAGGCTTTAAAGGCCTTGGCCAGTTTTTCTTGCTTGTCGTTGTGTTTCATCTTGGTCTCACGAATGAGGAGGTGTGGCGGCCTGTGCGATACAGGCGGCAGATACGAACAGCGGGGCCATTTTGCATTCATATGCCGTTTTTTGCAAGGAAGCGGCGCTTGTTCTGCATATTGATTCAAAAATGGCTTGCATCAACCTTTATTAGGGATAGAATCGGGATGAAATTTTGAAAACTTATTCAATTGGGCTGTATGGGTATTGAATTAATAGGTATCGAGAAGTCCTGGCACAAGGTGCCGGTTCTGCAACAGGTCAGCTTTCGGACATCCCCCGGTGAAACCTTGGTGTTGCTGGGCCCGAGCGGTGCTGGCAAGAGTTCCCTGCTACGGATGATGAACCTGCTGGATACCCCGGATGCGGGTGTTCTGCGGATTGGCGAAAGTGAATTTTCTTTCCCGAGCTCCCTCTCTGCTGCCGAATTCAACCGCCAGTCCCAACTGCTGCGTCGCAAGGTGGGGATGGTGTTCCAGCAGTACAATCTCTGGCCACATCTCACTGTGATGGAGAATCTGATTGAAGCGCCGGTCAAGGTGCTCGGCATGAGCAAGGAGGCCGCCATCGAGAAGGGGGCCTATCTGCTGGCCCAGCTGCAACTGGCCGACAAGTGCGATGCCTGGCCTGCCCGTCTCTCCGGCGGTCAGCAGCAGCGGGTGGCCATTGCCCGTACCCTGATGATGGACCCGGAAGTGTTGCTGTTTGACGAGCCGACTGCAGCCCTCGATCCCGAGATCACCAAGGAGGTGGCCGAGATCATCCGCAACCTGAGCCAGACCGGCATTACCCAGGTGGTGGTGACCCACGAGGTCGACTTTGCCCGCAAGGTGGCCAGTCAGGTGATTTATCTGGAGAGGGGGCGGATCATCGAATCCGGCACCGCCGCCATTTTCCAATCCCCGCAAACCAGCCGGTTTGCCGAATTCTTGATGCATTGATATTGAATCGATAAGGAAGCTGTCATGAAAAAGAGTCTGTTGTTGGTTGCTGCCATGGGCCTGTTGAGTACCTCCGTCATGGCCAAAGAGATCAAGTTCGCCACCGAGGCCACCTACGCACCGTTCGAATACCTGGATGACAAGAACGAGTTTCAGGGTTTTGACATCGATCTGGCGCGCGCCATCTGCGAGCAGGCCACGCTGGAGTGCAGCTTCCATAACCAGGCCTTTGACAGCCTGATCCCCAGCCTGAAATTCCGTCGCTATGATGCAGCCATCGCCGCCATGGACGTGACCCCGGAGCGGGCCGCTCAGGTCGATTTCTCCGACATCTACTACGAGAACTCGGCAGTATTCGTCGCCAAGAAAGGTGCCTTCAAGGGGCCGGAAGAGATGGTCGACAAGACTGTCGGTGTGCAGAACGGTACCTCTCACCAGTCCTATCTGGTGGATAACTGGGTGAGCAAGGGGCTGCTGACCGTGCCGTACGCCAGCTACCAGAGCGCCTTCCTCGACATGATGAATGGCCGTACCGACGGTGTCTTTGCCGATACCGCCGTTGCTGCCGATTGGCTGAAGCAGCACAAGGAGTATGCGGTGGTGGGTGCGCCGGTGACCGATGCCAAGTACTTCGGTACCGGCTTTGGCATCGCGGTCGCCAAGGGCAATCAGGAGCTGCTGACCCAGCTGAACAAGGGGCTGGCCGAAATCAAGGCCAACGGCACCTATCAGAAAATCTTCGACAAATACTTCGCGCAGTAAGCCATGTTGAGCCTGTTGTTGGATGCAGCCTGGATGACCCTCGGGCTGGCCTTGGCATCACTGGTCGGGGGCATGGTATTGGCACTGGCGTTCAGTGCCGCCGAGCTCAGCAAGCAGCGTGCATTGGTGTGGCCGGTGGCCACCCTGACCACGCTGATCCGTGGCCTGCCCGAGTTGCTGGTGGTGCTGTTCATCTACTTCGGCTCG
Organism: Aeromonas sp. ZOR0001; assembly: GCF_000801015.1. Classification (NCBI taxonomy): domain Bacteria; kingdom Pseudomonadati; phylum Pseudomonadota; class Gammaproteobacteria; order Aeromonadales; family Aeromonadaceae; genus Aeromonas; species Aeromonas sp. ZOR0001. The sequence continues at coordinate 68,243 of NZ_JRJY01000051.1, forward strand.
ACCCAGGTGCTGTTCCTCATCACTGGCGAGTATGTGGAGTTCAGTCCGTTCGCCTGTGGCGTGCTGGCGCTCTCCCTGCTGTTCGCCAGCTATGCGACCCAGACCCTGCGGGCGGCGCTTAATGCGGTGCCTGCCGGGCAACGATTAGCAGCACTGGCGCTGGGATTGAGCAAGAGCCACATCTTCTTTCGCATCGTGTTGCCGCAGGCGTGGCGTCACGCCCTGCCGGGCCTCGGCAACCAGTGGCTGGTGTTGCTGAAAGATACCGCGCTGGTGTCGCTTATCGGGGTGAACGAGATGATGCGTCAGGCCCAGATGGCCTCGGCCAGTACCTATCAGCCCTTCACCTGGTATGCCGCTGCGGCCCTCATCTATCTGGCCATCAGTCTGGTGAGTGAATATGGCCTCGGGCTGGCTGCCCGCTACACCCGCCGCTACGGAGGCTAACTGATGCAAGAGTATCTCGTTACGTTGCTGGGCGGTCTGGTCACCACGCTGGAACTGACCCTGTTCAGCCTGCTGCTGGGGATTGTGTTGGCAGCCCTGATGACCTGGGTGCTGGAGCTGCGCCTGCCGGTGGCGACCCAGCTGGTGCAGCTGTGGGTGCTGCTCTTTACCGGTACGCCGCTGCTCATTCAGATCTTCCTGATTTACTACGGGCCAGGTCAGTTTGAGTGGCTGAAAGCCAGCCCGCTCTGGCCGCTGCTCAAGCAGCCCTGGTTCTGCGCCGTGCTGGCGCTGGGCCTCAACACGGCGGCCTACTCCACCCGGTTGTTCAAGGGGGCGCTCGATGCCATCCCGGCTGGTGAGGTGGAGGCGTGTCGTGCGCTTGGCTTTAACGGCCGCCAGACCTTGTGGATGAAGGTGCGCCACGCCGCCCGTCATCTGGTGCCTGCCTACTCCAACGAGGTGATCCTGGTGCTCAAGGGGAGCTCTCTCGCCAGTACCATCACCATCATGGACATCATGGGGCTGGCGCAGGGGCTGAATGCCCAGACCTACGATACCCTGGCTGTGTTCGGGGTGGCTGGCGGGCTTTATCTGGCGATGAACGGATTGTTAACAATTGGTTTTCGCTGGTGTGAAAAGCGGGCGCTGGCATTCCAATCCTGAGACCCTCAGATCTACCTCTTTATGGTAAGGAGAAGTGCAGAAAAACTGTGCTTCTCCTCCAACTTTTTGTATTTCCCTCCAATTTTTGCTCCCGCATGTTTCGTGGCTCACAGAACCCGTGACTGCAACTGTTATCAGATTGTTTTTTATGGGGGGATCCATTAAGGTTGGGCGCACAACAACAAACAACCTTAAACCTACGCTTAAACATGGAGTTGATCATGAAAGTTGCCGTTCTGGGTGCCGCTGGTGGCATCGGTCAAGCCCTCGCTCTGCTGTTGAAAAACCGTCTGCCGGCTGGCTCCGAGCTGAGCCTGTATGACATCGCCCCGGTCACCCCGGGTGTGGCCGTTGACCTCAGTCATATTCCTACCGACATCGCCATCAAGGGCTTCTGCGGTGAAGATCCGACTCCTGCGCTGGTTGGGGCCGATGTGGTGCTGATCTCCGCCGGTGTGGCACGCAAGCCGGGGATGGATCGCTCCGACCTGTTCAATATCAACGCCGGTATCGTCAAGAATCTGGTCGAGAAGTGCGCGGCCACTTGCCCGAAAGCACTGATCGGCATCATCACCAACCCGGTCAACACCACTGTGGCTATCGCCGCCGAAGTGCTGAAGAAAGCCGGTGTCTATGACAAGCGTTGCCTGTTCGGTGTCACCACCCTGGACGTGATCCGCGCCGAGACCTTCGTGGCCGCTGCCAAAGGGCTGAACATCGACAAGGTTCGCGTCAATGTGATCGGTGGTCACAGTGGCGTCACCATTCTGCCGCTGCTCTCCCAGATTGAAGGCGCCTCCTTCACTGCTGAAGAAGTGGCAGCCATGACCAAGCGCATCCAGAATGCCGGTACCGAAGTGGTTGAAGCCAAGGCTGGTGGCGGTTCCGCAACCCTCTCCATGGGTCAGGCGGCTTGCCGTTTCGGTCTCTCCCTCATCAAGGGGCTGCAGGGCGAAGCCAACGTTGTCGAGTGCGCCTACGTGGAAGGCAACGGCGAGCACGCCACCTTCTTCGCGCAGCCGGTACTGCTGGGCAAGAACGGCGTCGAAACCGTACTGGATTACGGCAAGCTGAGCGCCTTCGAGCAGGAAGCGATGGAAGGCATGCTGGCTACTCTGAAAGCTGATATCCAGCTGGGCGTCGATTTCGTCAAGTAAGCGGGTCAACTGTGCCAACAAGGGAGCTTCGGCTCCCTTTTGTATTGATGAGATCCGCCCGGCAGGCTAAGGGGATGGGGGTTGGTGCCGATAACAGAGTGCAGCAGGAGATCCTTATGATGAAACCCCTTACCCTTCTCGTTCTTGTCGGTGCATTCACCGCGCCCCTCTATGGTGCCGAGGCGGTATCGGCTGCCGTATCGAGCGATGCGCCTGCAGCAAGGGCATCGGC
>NZ_JRJY01000137.1:0-298 GCF_000801015.1 Aeromonas sp. ZOR0001
TGAAGGTGTTTGGTGAAGGCGAGTGGAAGGTCAGAAAACACGGCTCGGAGAAGCGCCGAGTCTGGCGCAAGTTGCATTTGGCGGTAGACCCGGCAACCCACGATATCGTGGCGGCGGAAGTCTCGCTGGAAAATGTCCATGATGCAGAGGTGTTACCGACCTTGCTCCATCCACTGCGGCGCAAGCTGGGACGTGTTTATGCGGATGGCGCCTATGACAACAAAGCCAGCCATCAGCTTATCTTGCGTAAAGGGGCGGTAATCCCCCCATTTTTTGGAGCACTCAAAAGTAGAGGTCA
>NZ_JRJY01000033.1:0-3319 GCF_000801015.1 Aeromonas sp. ZOR0001
AAAATTCTACTTATGAGCACCTCAGTTTTTCGGGGGGATTACCCCTCACCATAGGCCAACGCGTTGCTACACAACAATGCGGTGACTGACGAAATTAAAAGTTTATTCATTTTTATTACTCCCGAACGTTCTTCATCTTAAAAAGAACGGTCTAAATGATGGTTATTTTTTGTAACGCACGCTGATGGAACCATCCACGACATGTTTCACTATTTCATAGTCAAGGTTATACGTAGCCAGGTTATGCGCTGCGATACCAAGGGTTGCGAACATACCTGCAACCCCGGTTGCGCCACCTAAAAATGTTGCTCCTGCTGCGGCAATACGCCCTTGGGTGTATACCCTGCATTTCAATCCGGCTGATTCTATCGTTGTCTCAAGAATTCGAACGGTACTGCCGATGTTTCCGGAGACACCCACAATCTCAAAGGTGCTTCGGGTATGAATAAGGGCTGCTATTTTCTCGGTACGAAAATCATCATATTGCAGTATTTCCATCGAAGGTCATTGCTCCTTGGTGAGTGATAGAGCCCCCAGCTCAAATACTGCGGCTGGGGGCTTGTGCTTTAACTCGTTGCGGCGGTTTTGAGAATGCGTTGCACACTGGATAGGCTGATCCCCGTTTGTCTTGCTATCTCGGTTTTGGCAAGTCCCCGATCGGCAAGAGCCAGCACTTCTTCTCCTCTTGCCATCGCGGTAGGTTTGCGACCTTTGTAAACGCCACGTTGTTTGGCCAACTCAATGCCCTCCGCCTGCCGCTCCAGCATCAGCTCCCGCTCGAAGGTGGCGATAGCACCGATCATGGTGAGCATCAGCTTGCCGGTAGGGGTCGAGGTATTGATCCCCAGATTCAAAATCCTCAGTGCTACCTGCTTGCTTTGCAGGTACTCCGAGATTTCTAACAGGTGACGGGTGTTGCGGGCCAAGCGATCCAGCTTGGTGACCAACACCACATCCCCCTCACGCACAAAGTTGAGTAACTGAGCCAATTGGGGGCGGTCGTCCCTTGCCCCACTGACTTTCTCCTGAAAAATCGTGCTGCACTCAGCCAGTGCCTGAAGCTGGGTGTCCAGGCTCTGCCCGACGGTACTCACGCGTGCATAACCCACCAGTGCCATGGTCTCCTCCTGGTCAATAGGGCAGGGTACAATGACGGCACAAGTCAAAAGCCTGAAACCAACCCTATTGACTTGAAAACAGTGCCTTTTTAGTGCGTATTCGTGCATGTCACTAGGGCCTGAGCTATTGACCCAGCGCCAGCAGTTGGATCCAGTAATGAGCCGTTCTGTGATTGCCGTGGATATCGATTTGCTAATGCAATCGGACTGGAAGTCGTGAACTGGGCCCTATAGGGAGGGCCTCATTATTCAGTAGAACCGCTTGCCCATTCCCGAGGGACATCAGCAGTTAACCGGGGGAAGGGGATGGGGTCCCTTTCCCCAATTTGTTGGTGAGTGGGCTCCTTCGTGGTTGCGGTTTCTGCGGTGTTCTGGTCGCTTGGCCTAGCGGGGCGTTAAGCGCAGTTGTCGCCACAGCGCCATTGAGACCATTTTCCGTCTCGTCGCTGTTGGCTTCGGGATAGAACTCCTCCAGCAGCATCGGCACCTCTTCATCGATATCTTCAAACTGGCCGTTACGCAGCAATTCACGCGCGGCCAGCTCCATCTGGTCGATGGCGAGACCCGCCTCCTGGTCACGCTGTGCCGCCTCTTGTGCTTGCCTGACTGCCTCAGTCAGGTTGGTTTCCTCCCGCAAGGTTAAATCCACGTAGTAGACCGGTGTGCGGTACGACTGGGTAGTGCTCTTGGCCCGCAACCGCAGGGTGAGCGGCAGATAGCGGGTATGGCCCCCGCTCACCGCCTCCAGGTACTTCAGTCGAGCCGCCAGAGTGCGCACCGAGTTGTAGCCGGTGGTGCGGAAGATAAAGCTACCCAGCTCATCCCCTTGCCCCTCCACAAACAGGTTCAGTCGCCCGTACAGCTTGCAACCCTGTTGGCCGGCAAAGGCGCAGCGCTCTGGTCCAGAGCAGCTGACCTCCTCCATGCCTTGTGCCCCCATACGTCTTGCTACCTCCCCATTCCCGACACAGAGCGGCCTGCCGGTTTGCCGGTCAAACGCGCTGTATTCCGCCCGCAGATTCAAGTCGCTGTCGTTGAACAGCACCCGCACTGGAATGGCGCGGATCTTGGTTTGCTCCTGCCCCTGGCCACTCTTTTGCGATGAGTAGTGTTGATGCAGGGGATGGAGTAACCATCCCCCTTTTTGTTGTACCTGAGTGGTGAGGGTGAAGCTGTCGTCCTTCTCCGGCACCCACTTATCCTGTTTTTGCACCAGCTTGCCGATGCAAATCCGCCCGATCACGGGCGGGGTAATCGCCAGTCCTTTGATCATGGTGTTTGCCTCAAGGGTTGAATGGTGAAACGGCGCACGCCGGGCACCGGTTTGACGTAACGGGTGAGCAGGTCGGGATGATCCTGACCGAGCTTTTCGAGATCCGGTGCTAGCCGGTCTTTGCTGCGCTTCCAGGTGATCTTGCCATCGGCAAACAGCCCGGCTGTCGCTTCACCCAAAGTGGCTTGCAGCCGCTGCTTGAGTTGTGACTCTTGTTGCTCGACGGCTTCCTTTTGCTGACGTAAGCGCAGTAGCTCCCCAAACAGCTGGTTGAACTCGGGGGAATCGGAGAGATCCAGCGTCTGACCATCATCGCGGGGAAACAGCCAGCTCAGGGCATTGGCGGCATCGCTGGAGCCGTCAGGTTCAGGTTGCTGACCTTGTTGCACCATCTGCCAAAACTGCGCTTCCCGCTCGGTGAGATCCTGGATCTTCTCCTCATCGCGCTCGATGCGATAAATCCGAAAATCCTGGCCGCCGATCAGCACTGCCACTTCGGCCCAGGCATGGCCGGTGACGGCCAGTTGATGCAGTACCTGACACTGGTAAGCCACCGGCACCCCTTCCTCCCACTGGGAGGCGCTGTGATAGCTGGCGGTCTTGATCTCCAGAATGCCCGGCCCATCGGGGTGGCCGACTACCTCCCGGTCGAGGTTGGCGAGCATGAAAGGATGCTCGGGGTGTTGCAGTACCGCATTGACCCGTCGCACCTTGTAGCCAGTGCGTTTGGCATAGACCTGCGCCAGCACTGGTTCGAGCTCGATTCCCCACAGCACCGCTTCCTTGTGGGAGATATCTTCCGGCTCCTTGCGACCGGTCTTTTCCAGCCAGAGGCTGAGCGGGCATTTGTAGGGGGATAGCCCCACTGCCACGGCGGCATCGGAGGAGCCGATGCCGAGTTTGCGGATAGCGAGCCCCTGCTCGCGGG
>NZ_JRJY01000033.1:3409-13850 GCF_000801015.1 Aeromonas sp. ZOR0001
GGGTTAACTGGGTAGTAGAGGCCAGCCGCAGGGCTTGGCCATACTTGGCTTTTGCTTTCATGACTATTCCTTGTTGACGGCATAAATGGCGACGCCCGGATTGGCTTGCGCCAGTCCGGGTGAGGTCGTTATGCGGTTTGAATGGGGAAGCGTAATTACTGCAGCAGAGTGAGTGCCTGATTCAAGGCTTGGGATTTGAGTTGGGCACCCTGACCGAACCAAGCGGAATCAAGCCGGTGATCTTGGCTGCGGGCACGGCGGTGGTGATCCACGTATTCCGTTACCGCATTGACCAGCCCCCAGGCTGTATTGCGGGAGCTGGCAAGTTCTGAGCCCATGCCTGCGCCTTGATAGAGCTCATGCAGCCGTTGTACCGGCTTGGTGAGAATGATGTTCTCCTCATCGAGAGGTTGCGCCAACAGATCGCTGAAAAAGCGCAGCGCCTCTTCAGGGGCCACGGGCCGCTGTGCCAGTGCCTTGCTCTGGACTTTGAACTCATCCCAATGGGAGAGCCCGAGCCCAAGCGACTCTTTGACGGTCGCCGCATCGAACTGAGTGGAGTGGGGCACCTTGATGGCACCGGTAGCGCCGCGCAGTGCCATCTGCAGGGTGTTGTTGCATACCACACGTAGAGAAGTGAACTGCGCTGTGGTGCAGAGCGTGCCATCGCAGCTGGTTGCCAACAGCAGATAGGACTTTACCAAGTCATTGCCTTTGAGTTTTAGATCCTGGCCGGTCTTGGCCAGTGCCCACAGCTTGCGGCCGCCTTTAAGCGAGCCCGCGGTCTCCAGCTCAAAGCCACCAGCTTCCACCAGGTCTTGGTAGAAGTGCAGCACCTCGTGAGGCTGTACCACGTTGTAACGGCTTGAGACCACCGACAGGGGGGCGAGGGTATCGGAGCGATAAAGTACCTTGCTGTCGCTGTAGGGGCGAATATGCAGCGCATCGGAGGCGACGTTAAACATCACGTCGCTCTGCTCGATGGTCCAATCCATCCCGGCTGCCTGTAGCCAGATATCGAGGGATTGTTGCGGGGGCAAGACATTGCCAAGGCCATGCCAAGGGGTTTGGCCGGTGTAGGCCATGGTGTCGATCATGTGAGCCATATCTCCTCCAGGAATAGTGAAATGCAGACATTCAGCCTGCTAACTCATGGGGGTGATATAGGTTTGAAAGTTTATTGAATAGGATGTATTTACCATTAAATTCTCATTTTTAAGGATGGCGTTATAGCATGATGGTGTTGTGCAATGAACTGCATTGGAGGGGTACGGAGAGGGGTACGGGGCCAAAAACGACTAAGGGGTTAGCACCATGAAGATGCTAACCCCTTGTTTTATATGGCGCTCCCGACTGGAGTCGAACCAGTGGCCTGTCCCTTAGGAGGGGACCGCTCTATCCTGCTGAGCTACGGGAGCTGTGTGGCGGGCATTATACAAGAAGCAACTCCCTTTTAAACCCTTGATTCTTATTCCAATACTGCCAAATCCCCATTCTGAATGTTAAACGGCGAATATTTGTTCTGGCTACTGATGATGGCGCCATCGTCAAATACCTGCACTACTTCGAACAGGCCGTCGGCCGGGTTGCGCATCATGCGCGACTTGCCGTAGGGGTCGATGAAGTCGGCGTTGTGCTGGATGCGGAACTGATCGCCAAGCTTGACACCATTGCGCCGTCCCAGATTGATGTAGGGGCCGCGTTCGTTCTGGCCGACTACTCTTGCAGTGACCGGGGCGCAGGTGAGCTGAGCTACCAGATCCTGAGCCGCCTGTTGCAACTGGTAGTTGACCTCCTGGCCATAACTTGACTGCCAGAACTGGCCGCTGCTGCTGCCCACTTGCTCCCGTTTGCCAAAGGTCCAGGTGGCGCGCCCTTCGTAGACCTTTCGGTTGACCAGACTGCCGTTGATGCCATCGAACAGGTAGAGCTGCATGCGAAAGTTGCGTACGGGATCCTCATACCAGCTGGTCAGCTGGTTGCCCTGCGGCTCGATGGAGAGATCGTCGATGCTGCCGAGGACCAGATACTGGCTGTCGGTACGCAGGCTGAGCGCCTTGATCTCCTCGAGGGCACTGCGATCCCCCTGTTGCAGGTGAAGCGGGTCGATGCGCAGGTTTTCATCCAGCCACTGGCGCACAGCGACCCCTTGCGGCGCGTTGGCGAGAGTCTCGAACAGTCGTCGCGATAGGTTTTCCGGCATGTCGTCCATGGCGCCGTAGCTCGCTTGGTCCGGATAGCGCATCCGCAGCCGCACCAGTGTCAAATCCTTGGCGAAGTGCTGGGTCTGGCAGATCTGGCGCTCGGCCTGAATGTCGGCTACTAGCGTGATATACATGCGGCCGTTGCGCACCTCTTCCCGCTTGAGCCGGTACTGGCGAATGTCGCCGCCGGAGCGGATCTGGATCTGCTCGGATCGCAGGCTGCCATTTTCCAGACGCTGGACGCTGGAAACGGCCGCGCCGCTGGCCAGCAGCGCCTGACGCAGGGCGTCGCGGGTCGCCTGCTCGCGGGCATAGACCTCATCGCCCCCCAGAATGGCGGCGCTGCCCTGCGCTTCGATAAGCTCGGCTCGGGCGCTCAGGCTGGCCAGCAGCAGGGTCAACAGCAGCGGTAATTTCATAGCAGATACCTTGAGTTCGCGGGCAGCCGAGCCATTTTGAGGAAATGGCATCTGCTGGCCGACATGGATCACAACACGTTCCAAGTGGCAGCGCACGTTGGCGCTGACGATGTCCATTAAAAAGCAAGAATCATGCCTCATTCCCGGCTCAAGCTTTGTCCGGCGCGTCCGATAATAAGTCAGGTGCAGATACAGGAAAGGTATCCATGAACAAACTCATCACGGCGTTGGCGCTTGCCCTGGCATTGACCGGGTGTGGCTCCGACCCTATCAATCGGGATCAGGGTGACCCCCGCCAGGCGGCGCAGGGGATGGAGCTCAACTGGCTGGTGGCGCGCATGACCGATCAGCTGATGGAGCGCAAATCGCTGACCACCCTGACCGAACCCATCGCGGTGGCCTCTTTCGTCGATCTTGATACCCTGCAGGATACCAACTGGATGGGGCAGCAGATTGAGGAGAGCTTTATCTACGAGCTCAACCGTCGCGGCGAGGTGGTGGTGGACTTCAAGCTGACCGGTAGCATCAAGGTGACCCCGCAGGGGGACTTCGTGCTGAGCCGCAACTACAAGGAGCTCTCTTCCCGTTTGCCGATCTCCCGCATTCTGGTCGGCACCTTCAGCCGCAACAGCAAGGGGATCCTGGTCAACGCCCGCGTTATCGACATGCGCACCAAGATGGTGGAGACCACGGCCCAGAGCCTGATCCCGCAAAAATATCTGTTCGGTGCCAACAACTCGTTTGGTCGGGCATCGATCAATCGCGGTTATCTGATGCGTGACAGTCAGGCCCGGCCGGGCGGTCATCTGGTCAACCTGACCCCGTGAGGAGCGAGTCATGAAGATCCTGTTTGGTTGCCTGTTGGCACTCTTGCTCACCGGTTGCAGCGGTAACCGGGTGGTGGATTACACCCAGGGTGGCAAGCCCGATGATTTTCCTGTGCTCAAGGCGGTGGGCTATGCGGTGATCGACATCCAGCCTGGCCCCTCCCAGTCGGAGAAGATGCTGCAAGCCATTCGCGCTTCAAAGATGGATGCCTATCGCGAGCTGGCCGAGCAGCTCAATGGTCAGCAGGTCCGCGGCCAGAGCAGCTATCGTGACTTGACCCAGACCTCCAACTCGCTCGATGTGTCGGTCGCCGGTGTGGTGCGTGGTGCCCGGGTGGTTGCCTCTTATCCGCGCGGCAACACCTATGCCACCGAGATGGAGCTCGATACCCGTGCCCTCTATAACATCAATCAGTTGATGGCGGGTCAGTTCTGAGTTGATGGGCTTGCCGTGAAAACCGGCATCAAAACAAAAGGCGAGCAGGGTGCTCGCCTTTTGTCATTTTGGGCTGTTTAGCTTCCCATCAGCACCGGCGGCACTGCGGTGGGTTTCACATCCTCGCTCGGGTAGCAGCCAAGCACCTTGATATAGCGGGTGATCTTGGTCAGCTCCACCAGTGCGGCCTGCATCGCCGGGGTCTGCAGGTTGGCGGAGACATCCAGATAGAACATCTCTTCCCACGGGTTGCCCTGCACCGGACGGGACTCCAGCTTGGTCATGTTGATCTCGTGGCTGCGCAGTACCAGCAGCGCCTCGACCAGCGAACCCGGCTTCTGGGAGGTGGACATGATGAGGGTGGTCTTGGCCGGGATCTGCGGCGCCACGTCGATGGGCTTGCGCGCCACCACGATGAAGCGGCTGTAGTTCTCTTTCTGGTTGGCGAGCTGCTCGGCCAGCACGTCCAAGCCATACAGTTCACCACCGGCGGCGCTGCCGATGGCGGCGGCCTCCGGGCTGGCCAGTTCTTTCACCTTCATCATGGCACTGGAGGAGGAGTCGCAGATCTCGTGACGGGCTCCTTCCAGCTTGCTCAGATAGTGGGAGCACTGCTGGAACACCTGCGGGTGGGCATAGAAGGTTTTGATGCGACTCAGCTCGGTCGGTACGGCGGTGAGGATGCAGTGCTCGATGGGGTAGGTGAGCTCGCCGACGATGGAGAGGCTGGTGTGCTGCATCACGTCATAGACTTCGTTGATGGAGCCCGAGCTGGTGTTTTCGATGGGCAGCACGCCAAAGGCGGCGCGACCCGACTCCACCGCATCCAGCACTTCGCGGAAGTTCTGGCAGTTCACCTCGATCACCTGATCCTTGTAGCGCGCCAGATACTTGCGGGCGGCCAGGCTGGAGTAAGAACCGCGTGGCCCCAGATAGGCGACGCTGGTCATCGGCTCCTGCTGCTCCGGGTTGAGCAGGCTCTGCAGATAGGCCTGCTGGGAGAGCACAGAGTCTTCGATGATGGTGTGATAGATGCGGGTGATGTACTGGGCGTCCAGCCCCAGCACACGCCCTTTCTGGATCAGGGCGACCAGCAGCTCCTGCTCCCGCTGGTGGTCACGGATGGGGCGCGGGTTGGCTTGCTTGGCACGGGCGACCTCGATGCTGAGTGTCTTGCGTTTCGCCAGCAGGGCAAGCAGCTCCTGATCCAACCGGGTGATGTCTTGTCTGATCTCGTCGAGCGTTGCCATGATTGTTCCCTATCCAAGTAATCGATTGATATTAATGCAAAAAAAAGCCTCCGCTAGGGGAGGCTCGATTCGTCTTTGCTTTCTGTTCACACGACGACAGGCCTTCCCTCAAGCGGGCCGGATAAACGAGAAAGCAAAGAAGAATGGTGCGTGCATAGGTGTGTCCTTGAAGTAACGTCATAACCATTAAGGGATTTGCCGGTCTGATGCAAGTAAAACTTGCCCGCGGGCAGGGATGGGGGCAGGGTATCCGGTTAAGAAAATGGCGTATAAGCGATGTTCTATTGACTCTGTTTTGATGACTGAAACCCAGTGGGGGAGGTAAAGACGATGGCGATTATTTTCGATCTGGGACGGGTGGTGGTGAGCTGGGATCCGGTAGGCATAGTGCGTTCCGTGCGTGGTCCGCAAGGGGCCGAACAGTTGGCCGAGCAGCTCTTTAACCACCCGGATTGGCTGGAGGTGGACAGAGGCACCATGTCGCTCCATACCATGGCCCGGGAAGCGCAAGCGCGCACAGGCCTCTCGGCGGCACAGAATCTGGCCATTTTACAGGCAGTTCCCGCCTCCCTGCTGCCAGATCCCGCTATGCTAACCCTGATAGCCGAGCTGCACGGGGCGGGGCACACCCTGTATGCCCTCTCCAACATGGGTCATGCCAGCATCGACTGGTTGGAGCAGCATCAGGATTTCTGGCGCTTCTTCAGCGGCAAGGTGGTCTCGGCGCGGGTGCGGATGATGAAGCCGGAGCCGGATATCTACCGCTATCTGCTGGTGTCGTTCGATCTGAAACCGGCAGAGTGTCTCTTCATCGATGACAGTCCCGCCAACATTGCGGCCGCCGAGGCCCTCGGTATCAGGGGGATCGTCTTTACCGACGCGGCGAGTTGTCGTCAGCAACTGGGTGAGCTGGGCTGTTTGCCCGCCACCGGCAGGGGGTGATGCCCCTTTAGGAGCACTATGGAGCATGGCCGGTTTCGCAATTGGCTCAGTCACTATCCCGAGGCGACCCTGATCATCGCCTGCAAGGATGGCAGCGGTTATCAGCTCTGTGTTGAGGCAGAAGGGGAGTGCCTCTGCCTGACCGACAGTGAGGGAGGGCGCCTGACCTTCACCTCGCTGGATCAGGCGCAGGGTTTCTTGCGAGCCCATCGGGTTCACCAAGCAAGATTGCGAATTTATGACGCCCAAAATGAAGATTTAGCAGCAGAATCACAGGAAATAATCATCAAGTTTTAATTTTAACCAGACTCTTTAAGGGTCTATTCAGTTTGTTTGCCGCACAATACTGCACCTGTTCATCATCCGGAGCTGTTTAATGGGTGCCAATGTAGTTGTACTGAATCAGGGATATGATCACTCTTTTCAAGCCAGGGAACAGCTGCTGATTGAGCGACTGGCAAGTTTTGACGAGCTGGTTGTCTCTTTTTCGGGACGGTTGGAATCCTGCTACAGCATCGAACTGTGCCGCGCTGCCGGTGTGAAAATCCACGCAATTACCCTCGATAATCCGACCCGCAGTCGCAGCGAAGTGGCCCGTGCCCGCCGTTATTGCCAGCGTTATGGCATCGATCACTGGGTCATCAAGAGTGACGAGATCGTCTTTTGCGATCGCCTGCCAAATATTGAAGGGCTGATCGACCCGGTTCGCCGCATTGGTGAGTATGTGCAGACTCGTCCGGAATGGGCTCATCTGCCGTTGCTGGTTCCGGCAGCGGTGGAGGAGCGTGATGATTATCTTGCCCAGTTCGGGTCTCTGCCTGCCAACTCAATCTGGTTTTTTGCCGACAACGGATTGATGCGCCGCGATTATCGTTACGGCTTCAACAAGCGTCAGCTCGGTCGTTGGGGCAAGGGGAGCAACGGTTGCCTCAGCAATCGCTTCACCAATCCACGGCAGCTTGAGCAGCGTTATCTGCGAATGGTGGATCAGGCAGAGCAGATGCTGGCCGACATGGGGCTGGACGAGGCACAGGTCTTTTTCCATACCCTGTGCGACTGCTCCACCACCCTGGCCCGGGTGCGTCTGCCCGAGCATCAGCGTGCGCAGGCCTTTGATATGCAATCGGATATTTTGTCCGCCCTCAAGGGGAGCAAGTTCGATCTGGTGACCTTGGATATGGCACAGAAAGAGCGACACGATCTCGCCATCTAGCCTGCGGGCAAGCGATGCGGGTGCCAGAACGTGAGTGCTGTCATAGGCAAGGGGCGACGGGACTGTTTATACTGTCGCCCTTTCACCCGTTACCGAGCTTCGCCCTATGAAACCCTTCTCCCGTCTGCTGATTGCCCTGTGCCTCTCCCCCGTACTGGCGCAGGCTGCCCCTCTTTCTCAGGTGACGCTGCCCGATGGTCGGCAGGTTCAGCTCAACGACGACTTCACCTGGGAGTATCTGGTGGTCAAACCGGCCGAGTCCGTACAGGGCGTGGCTGCTGATGGGAAGGCTGGGGCCGTGGTGGCCGTCGCTGCTCCTGTGCTGACCGATCAGGCCAAGGCCAATCCGGAACTGCTTGCCCAGATGGCGCGTGACGGTGTGGTGGTCAAGCTCGACAAGATCGAGGGCTCTGACCCGCTGGCGCTGACCTTTATGGTGAGCAATACCGGTACCCGCAATGTAGTCGGGGTGCGTGGCATGGTGACCCTGTTCAGTGCTGACGGGGTGCAGCTGAGCCGTCAAGAGGCCCGCTTCTGGGTTGCCGAGAATCGCCTGCCGGAAACCTATCTGCGCAAGGGGCAAGCACGTCCGTCACTGGCCCTCGAGATCCCCCGTCCTGCCGGATTGACTGGTCAGCCGCTGGTGAGGGTCGAAATTGACGAGGTAGTCTTCCGCTGATTTGGCGTTGTTCCGGCCCATGCAAACCGCTTGGGCCGGCAACTTGTTGCCGCTGACACCCCCTGCAATATCTGCTTACATCTGACATGGTTCTGCAACAGCTTGCAGCTCGGCAAGCCGGGAACCTGATCGCACAATGACTCCATACCAGCTCGCTAGCAACGGGCCCAATCACATGGAGTTATCATCATGAAAAAAGCAACTGTCTCTCTTCTGGTTCTGGCCGGGTTTGCCTCTACTTCCGTCATGGCGCAGGATGCCTTCAGCTACGCCAAGGGTTCCGCCACCTGGGCGCACACCAAATCCGACTATCTCAGCGGTACCTTCAGCAATGACAGCAAAGGAACCCGTGATTTTGGCGGTCTGAGCCTGGATCTCTCCAAGAGCTTCGGCTCCAATTTCTATGGTCGCGGCAGCACTGAATACACCTCTCGCAGCAACGGCAACGACAGCATGTCGATCTCCAGCATTGGTGTCGGTGTCTTTACTCCGCTGAGCACGGGTCTGAACCTCTACGGTGAAACCGGTGTGACCGGCTACATGCTGGAGCGTGAACTTGCCAGCGATATCGCTAACAAAGGGTGGGATGCTGTTGCTCGCAAAGATAGCGGCAGCATGTACGGTGAAGTGGGTCTGCGCTACGACATCGGCAATGTCGAGCTCTCCACCGCTTATCGCTACGCCAACATGACCGACGATATGCACGACTTCAAGGTGGGCGGTGCCTACAAGCTCAACCAGAACTGGGCGCTGACTGCTGATTACACCTATCGCAACTGGGATCTGCAAAAAGGTTCCATCTCCAGCCTGGGTGTGAAGTACAGCTTCTAATCCTCCTTCCAGTAGTCCGTAGTGTCTTGTTTTTTACCCATGGCGTTCGCCATGGGTTTTTTCGTTTTCCAGTGATCCCTTTTTTCTCCTTGTGTCGTATCAGTCGCAAATACTTATACAACTTTCATTTTTTTGTATAACTGCTATAACTGAATCAATGCTTATACAAGGAGCGTCATCATGTACAAGATTAAAGTCGGTATCAGTGCCTGCCTGCTGGGACAAGAGGTACGTTTCGATGGGGGCCACAAGCGCTCCAGCTTCTGTGAACGGGATCTTGGCGCTCACTTTGACTACCACCCCGTCTGTCCCGAGATGGCTATCGGTCTCGGGGCGCCCCGTGCCGCCATCCGGCTGGTCAAGCGCAACGGCGAGATCCGCGCCGAGGCGAGCAACGGTAGCTTCGATGTCACCGAAAAGCTGATTGCCTTTAGCGAGCAGAAAGCCCGTCAGCTCGACTTTATCTCCGGCTACATCCTCTGTGCCAAATCCCCCAGCTGTGGCATGGAGCGGGTCAAGGTCTATGGCGCCAATAACGAGGGGAGCGCCAAGGAGGGGATTGGCCTGTTTGCCAAGGCGTTGATGGAGGCCAACCCCCTGTTGCCGGTGGAAGAGGATGGCCGCCTGTGCGACCCCATCCTGCGGGAGAACTTCGTGCTGCGGGTCTTCGCCTACCATGACTGGCAGCAGCTCTGTGCGCGTGGTATCACTGCCTCTGCGCTGATCCGCTTCCACTCCCGCTACAAGTATCTGGTGCTCTCCCATGCCACCACCCACTACCGCATCCTCGGCAAGCTGCTCGGCAATCTGGGCAAGTCCACCAATTTGCAGGAGGTGGCTGACAACTACATCAAGGGATTGATGACGGCGCTGACTCTGCGAGCCAACCGCCGCAGCCACACCAATGTGCTGATGCACCTGCAGGGCTACTTCAAGCGGGTGCTGACCCCGGCCCAGAAGCAGGAGCTTGCCGATACTATCGACAAGTACCGCACCGGCATATTCCCCTTGCTGGTGCCGCTCACCCTGATCCGCCACTACCTGCGCGAGTACCCCAATCCCTATCTCGCCGAGCAGGTATATCTCAATCCACACCCCGATACGCTGAAATTGCGTTACGGGCTCTGAATCCGTTCTGTTGCCCCGGCGCATGGTTTGCGCCGGGGGGCTTTACCCCTCTGTTTGATGGACGTTGTCATGTCTGATTTATCGCAAGAAGTTGCTCCTCTCGCTGATGAGGGGATCTACCCCATTCGCGAGGTCTCCCGGCTCACCGGCGTCAACGCCGTGACCCTGCGTGCCTGGCAGCGCCGCTACGGTCTGGTGCAACCGGCCCGCACCGAAAAGGGCCACCGCCTCTACAGCGAGCAGGATATCCGCCAGATCGGCGAGATCCTGAGCTGGCTGGAGCGGGGAGTGAGTATCGGGCAGGTGAAGGGGCTCTTGAGCGAACCCCATTCCGCGCCGGTGAGCGATCACTGGCAGCAGACTCTGGAGCAGTTCAGTCAGGCGCTGCTCGCCTTCAACCAGCGCAAGGCGGAGGCCGAGCTCAACGATCTGCTGGCGAGCTACCCGTTCGAACTGATGCGCAGCCGGGTACTGCAACCGCTGGTGGAGCGGCTGCTGGGGCTGTGGCGCGA
>NZ_JRJY01000033.1:13959-16584 GCF_000801015.1 Aeromonas sp. ZOR0001
CGCCCGCCACCTGATCGAGCAGGAGAAGGGCGTGCCGATCACGCTGGCGAGCTGGGGACAGGTTGGCCCCCTCGATCTGGTCTGGGCCGCCTACGAGCTGATCGGTCAGGGCTATGAGGTGCAACTGCTGGGGGCGGTCGAGCCGCGCCATGCCAGCTTGCTTGAGGGGCGTACCGTTACCCCCTGGCTGGTGCTACTGGGGGCAGGGCTCGGCAAACAGGAGCTGGCTACCGGCTGGCCCGCCGGCACACGCCTGTTTGGCGAACTGGGGCGCCTCTACGACGATGAGTGGCTTAAAGCCCATGGCTGGCAGGCGAGCCTTGCTGAGCTGATGGCAGATACACCTGCTGCGGCTGGCGCCAGCGGACGCGGGAGGAAAAAATCATGAAGCTGGTCTGGTTTCGCAACGATCTGCGCCTTGCCGACAACCCGGCGCTGCGGCATGCCTGCGCCGGTGATGAACCGGTCGCCGCGCTCTTTATCATCTCTCCTGCCCAGTGGCGGCAGCATAAAATGGCACCCGTCCGTCAGCGCTTTATGTTGGCGCAGGTGGATGAGTTGGGGCGCGAGCTGGCGGCGCTCGGCATCCCGCTCCATCTGCTGCGAGTGGAGACTTTTGCCGAGGCGCCCGCTGCGTTGGCAAGCCTCTGCCGTGAGCAGGGGGTGACCCAGCTCTATGCCAATCAGGCTATCGAGATCGACGAGCAGCGTCGCGACCATGCCGTCACTGCCGCACTGGCAGAGCAGGCAGTGAGCTGTCACTGGCTCAACGGCTGTTGCGTATTGCCGCCGGGGCGGGTGCTGACCGGCTCGGGTGAGATGTTCAAGGTGTTCACCCCCTTCAGCCGAGCCTGGCTCAAGGCCCTCGATGAAGAGGGGTTTGTCATTCATCGCGCCCCAGCGCCCCGTGGCGAGTCGTTGCCGTGGCAGCCGCTGGCCGAACGTGCGTGGGTTGATGAGGCGCTCGGCGAGCTGACGGCGGCTCCCCGCTGGCCAGTGGGGGAGGCAGAAGCTCTGCGTCGTTTGAACATTTTCCTGGAGCAGGCGGTGCTCGACTATGGCGAGACCCGGGATTTTCCTGCCATCGCGGGCACGTCCGTGCTCTCCCCCTATCTGGCGGCCGGCATCATCAGCCCCCGTCAGTGCGTGGCGGCGCTCCAGCAGCGGCTCGGCTATCGGCCCCAGTCCAAGACTCAGCCCGGCTTTGTCTGGCTCAACGAACTTATCTGGCGCGAGTTCTATCGCCACCTGCTGGTGCTGATCCCGACCCTCTCCATGAATCGCCCCTTCAAACAGGAGACCGCAGCGCTGCCGTGGAGCTGGGATCCGGATGCCTTCGCCGCCTGGTGCGAGGGGCGTACCGGTTACCCCATCGTCGATGCGGCGATGCGCTGTCTCAATGCCACCGGCTGGATGCATAACCGGCTGCGGATGATAGTGGCGAGCTTTCTCACCAAGGATCTCCATATCCACTGGCGGCTCGGGGAGGATTACTTCATGAGTCGGCTCATCGATGGAGATCTGGCGGCCAACAACGGCGGCTGGCAGTGGGCAGCGGGCACCGGCGCCGACGCGGCGCCCTACTTTCGGGTATTCAACCCCACCACTCAGGGGCAACGATTTGATCCACAAGGGGAGTTTATCCGTACCTGGGTAACTGAACTGGCCGATATTCCCGCCGCTTATGTGCATCAGCCCCACGACTGGCTGCGGCTCAAGGGACGACAGGATTATCCGGCACCCATGGTGGATCACGCCGTTGCCCGGGTGAGAGCCATCGAGATGTTTCGCTCTCTGGAGAAATAGGATGAACGAGCCGCTGGCCCGCTTTATTGGCCTCTATCAGCAACTGGACAAACAGCAGTTGCACCGCTTGCCCGAGGTCTATGCCGAACAGGTGGTCTTTACCGATCCGGCCCACCGTATCGAGGGGCTGGCGGCCCTTGGCGACTATTTTGCCGCCCTCTATCAGCGCCTCGCCTACTGTCGCTTCGTCATCACCAGTCAGCAGCAACAAGGGCAGCAGGCCTGGCTCGGCTGGACTATGACCTTCTCTCACCCCAGATTGCGTGGTGGTGAGCCGGTGACGGTGGAGGGGGCCACCCGCCTCGAATTCGACGAGGCGGGCAAGGTGTGCCAGCACAGGGACTATTTTGACTTGGGCGCCATGCTCTACGAGCAGTTGCCGCTGCTTGGGCCCGTGGTGCGCACCATCAAGATGAGGCTTGGCGCATGAGCGGCCGGGTGCTTATTACAGGCGCGACTTCCGGCATCGGTCGCCAGTTGGCGCTGGATTACCGGCGGGCAGGCTGGCATGTGTGGGGTTGTGGCCGCGATGGTGAACGACTGCAGGCGCTGGGGCTGCACGGCATCACGCCGCTGCAGTTCGATGCCCGGGATCTGGCCGCAATGAGCGGGGTGGCGGCTACGCTGCCATCCCTCGATCTACTGATCCTCAACGCAGGCAACTGCGAGTACATGGATGTGGCGGAGGAGTTTGACAGCGAGCTGTTTGCCCGTGTCATCGATACCAATCTGACCGCCACCGGCCATGCGCTGGCCGCCTTCTTGCCGTTGCTCGGGGCTGGATCTCGGCTGGCCATCGTCAGCTCGTCGGTGAGCTGG
>NZ_JRJY01000033.1:16684-19677 GCF_000801015.1 Aeromonas sp. ZOR0001
GCCGAGGCCTATGGCGCCTCCAAGGCTGCCCTCGACTATCTGGCGGATACCTTGCGCCTCGATTTGGCCAGCAAAGGGATCGGGGTGACCCTGATCCGCCCTGGCTTTGTCCAGACGCCGCTCACCGCCAAAAATGATTTTCCCATGCCCTGTCTGGTGACGGTGGAGCAGGCCTCCCGCGCCATCATGGACGGGCTGACCGCTGGTCGTCACCAAATCCACTTTCCCCGCCGTTTCATCTGGTTGCTACGCCTGCTTGGTGCGCTGCCGGTGGGGCTCTGGCTGCGCCTTGGCCGCGCACTCGTATCGAAAGGAAGCCATTCATGAAGAAAAAGATCGCCATCGTCGGTTCAGGGATCTCGGGGCTCACCGCCGGTTTTCTGCTCCACAAACTCCATGACATCACCCTGTTCGAGGCGGCGCCGACTCTGGGCGGCCATACTGCGACCGTCGATGTGAATCAGGCTGGCCGCAGCTATGCCATCGACACCGGTTTTATCGTCTTCAACGATCGCACCTATCCCAACTTCTTGAAGTTGCTGGCGCGGATCGGCATGGCGCGGCAACCGGCCGAGATGAGCTTCTCGGTGAAGAGCCCGGAGGGGCTGGAGTATAACGGCCACAACCTGGATACCCTGTTTGCCCAGCGCAGCAATCTTCTGAGTCCGCGCTTCTACGGCTTTGTCGCCGAGATTTTGCGGTTCAACCGGGAGGCACGGGCCTGGCTGGCGGATGGTCAGCATCAGGGGGCTGGCCCCGAGCTTACCCTGGGAGATTTTTTGCTGGCGGGGGAGTTTAGTGACTACTTCGCCCGCCACTACATCTTGCCGATGGGAGCGGCGATCTGGTCATCGACCCTGGCCGATATGCGCGCCTTTCCCCTTGGCTTCTTCCTGCGCTTTTTTGCCAACCACGGCCTGCTGGATGTGGCCAATCGCCCCCAGTGGTATGTGATCCCGGGTGGCTCGCGGGAATATATCGGCCCCCTTACCGCGGGTTGGCAGTCGCAGATCCGACTCGCCTGCTCGGTTCAGAGCGTACGGCGGGACGCGGACGGCGTGGTGATCCTGAGCAGTTACGGCGAGGAGCGGTTTGACGAGGTGATCTTCGCCTGCCACAGCGATCAGGCGCTGGCGCTGCTGGCAGATCCCGGCGAGCGGGAGCTGGCCATTCTCGGCGACATGCCCTATCAGGCCAACGATGTCTGGCTCCATACCGATGCTCGCTGCCTGCCCACCCGCCGCAAGGCATGGGCCAGCTGGAACTATCAGCTCGATGGCAATGACGAGGCGCGGCCGCTGGTGAGCTACAACATGAACATCCTGCAGGGGGTGAACTCGCCGGAGCCCTTCTGCGTCAGCCTCAATCCCAAGGGCAAGGTGGATGAGAGCAAGGTGCTGCGCCGCTTCGTCTACCACCATCCGGTGTTCAATCAGGCCTCTATTGCCGCCCAGCAACGGCGCGCGGAGATCTGCGGCCAGCAGCACACCCACTTCTGTGGTGCCTACTGGTACAACGGCTTCCACGAGGATGGGGTGCGCAGCGCGCTGGATGTCGCCAGGCGCTTCGGAGCCGAGCTATGAACGGCGCCACCGTGGCCACCGAACATGAGCGTGCCGACGAACTGGCTGGCGTCGCCAGCGCCATCTGGCAGGGCTCGGTGCGCCACCGCCGTTTTGCACCGCGGGCTCACGCCTTCTCCTACAGCCTCTTTATGCTGGGACTGGATCTCGACGAGCTGCCGCAGCTCGATCAGGGGCGCTGGTTCGGGGTGGAGCGGGCTGGGCTGCTCTCGTTTCACCGCCATGACTATCTCAAGGGGAGTGAGGGAAGCCTCAAGCAGGCGGTGTGGCAGAAGGTGAGCGAGCTGGGTGGTGATGCCGAGCCCGAGGGGCGGGTACTGCTGCTCGGCAATGTGCGCTGTCTGGGGTTCTACTTCAGCCCGGTCAACTTCTACTTCTGCTACCGGCAGGGCGAGGCGCGCTATCTGCTGGCGGAGGTGTCGAACACCCCCTGGAATGAGCGTCACTACTACCTGCTGGATCTGGCGGCACTGGCACCCCATGACAAGGATTTTCACGTATCCCCCTTTATGGGGCTCGCGATGCGTTATCACTGGCGGATCAGGCCGCCCGCGCGGGAGACACTGATCCACATCGAGAGTCATCCCGTATCCGGTGAAGCCAAGCTGTTTGACGCAACCCTGGCGCTCACTCGCGAACCCTTTTCGCGCAAGGGGCTGGTGGCCTTGCTGGCCCGCTGGCCCTGGATGACCATGAAGGTGCTGCTCGGGATCTACTGGCAGGCCCTGCGTCTATTTATCAAACGAACCCCGATTTTTACCCATCCGGAGAGCCGCTAATGGAACTTGCTCAATCAACCCTCTCTGCCTCTTTCATCGACAAGGGGGCAAGACAACTGCTGCTCAATCTGCTGGGTCGCCTCGAACATGGCCAACTGCTGCTGCGGGATGGCGGTGAGCGCCACAGTTTTGGCGTCGCGGGCACCGATCTGCATGCCGAACTGGTGGTGCAGGATCCGGCCTTCTATCGTCGCCTGCTGCTGGGGGGCAGCATTGCCGCCGGAGAAACCTGGGTGGAGGGGCTCTGGACCAGCCCGGATCCGGTGGCATTGGTGCGGTTGCTGGCCCGCAACCTGACCCTGCTCGACTCCCTCGAGCGGCGCTTAGGCTGGCTCAGTTTCCCCTTCAACAAGGTGCGCCACTGGCTTAATCGCAATACCCTGACCGGCTCGCGTTCCAACATCGCCGCCCACTACGATCTCGGCAATACCCTCTATCAGGGTTTTCTCGACAGCCATATGCAGTACTCGAGCGCCATCTATCCGAGCGCCGAGGCCACTTTGGAAGAGGGGCAGCAGGCCAAGTTGCGCACCATCTGCGAGCGGCTGGAGCTGGGGCCTGATGATCATCTGCTGGAGATCGGCACCGGCTGGGGGGGCCTCGCCGTCTATGCCGCCCGCCACTATGGCTG